>JBMYUK010000539.1:0-1837 GCA_049605275.1 Phycisphaeraceae bacterium | reverse complement strand
GCCCCCAGCACCTGCACGGGCTGGCTGGTGTACTGCTCGACCTGCACCGTGACCTCGGGGTCGCGGGGGTACCCGTCGGCGAGGAGGCGGGTGAGGCGGCGCCGGATCTGGGCCACCGACATCCCCGCGACGTTCAGCCCCGCCTCGACCCGGCTGCTGCCGGTCAACACCCGCAGCACCGGAAACGTTAGACCGACCAGCAGGCCGATGATCGAGATCGACACCAGTAACTCGGTCAGCGAAAAGCCGAGGGCGCGTCGTCGGATTGAATTCGGTTGCCGCATCATTCGGTCAGCCTCGGTCGTATCGGTCGTGTCGGGTCAAGCGGGTCGGTCGGTGGCGGGGGAGTTGGTCTTCTATTCGTCTTCGTCTCGAATCACGCCGCATCGTTCGATCGGCCACGTCGTCCGCCTCGCCATTAGCCAAGTCGTCAGCCAAGTCATCGCAGCTGCACGGTGTTCACGTCGTCGTCCGTTCCCCACGTTTTGTCAGGCCCGGCCGAGGCGAAGAACGGCTGCTTGCTGATCGGAAGATCGTCGTTGTCCACGTTCGTCGACGGCCCCGTGCCGTTGCCATCGTTAAACGACCGATACTCGATCTCCGTCCCCCACCAGTCGATCAGGTTGTTCACCGTGTCGCCGTCGCTGTCCTGATACATCCGATCGAACGCCTGCGACGTCCCCGACCGGATCGCCGCGAGCAAGATCTCTTCGCACGCCTTGATCTGGCTACACGCCAACACGAACCGCTCGGACGACGACAGCGACCCGCCGCCGATCGCGTCCCAGTTGATCGGATACGACGTCGTGTGATTAATGTTCGCCTGCTCACGCACCGCCTTAAACTCGTCGTTCGCCCCGAGCATCCCGTCCATCATCGCCCGCATCTGCTGCTTCCGACCCTCCTTCGACATCTGCACCGCCACCGTCGCACCGATCGCAACGAGCAGCCCGATGATCGAAATCACCACCAACAGCTCGACCAGCGAAAAACCACTCGACCGCAACAAAAAGCGCTTTTTATCGCCGAAAATCAGCCCGACACCTTGCTCACGGCACATTGGTCGGGCACTTTGTTCAGGGTTACTAAGCGTGTCCATCATCAACATCACGGGGGTTAAAGCCTCGGCCAGGTCAGCCAGGCGGCGCGAGTCGGTCGGCAATCTCGCGCGACATCGCTATCACAACGCGTCGCCAACCTTCCTGAATCCTACCGAAACATCGCTCCGATTACCACCCTAAAATTAAAAATACTTATCGTAGCGTCGAGCCGAACCGCCTATCCAAAGCCCCCAGTTCCCTCAGACCTCGCCTCAAACCCAGAATCCGGTACGCTAACGCCATGCCCGAACCACAAGACAACACCCCCCGCGTCGCCGTCATCATGGGCTCCGCCTCCGATTGGCCCACCATGAAGCACGCCGCCGACCTCCTCCAGCGCTTCGGCGTCCCACACCTCAGCCGCGTCGTCTCCGCCCACCGAACCCCCGACCTCATGAACACCTTCGCCAAAGACGCCGAAGACGCCGGCCTCGAAGTCATCATCGCCGGCGCAGGCGGCGCCGCGCACCTCCCCGGCATGGTCGCCGCGCAAACCACCCTCCCCGTCCTCGGCGTCCCCATCCAATCCCGCGCCCTCAACGGTCAGGACTCGC
Organism: Phycisphaeraceae bacterium; assembly: GCA_049605275.1. Taxonomy (GTDB): domain Bacteria; phylum Planctomycetota; class Phycisphaerae; order Phycisphaerales; family Phycisphaeraceae; genus JAHQVV01. The sequence goes on along the minus strand of JBMYUK010000539.1, from coordinate 183 downwards.
TCCTCTCCATCGTCCAAATGCCCGCCGGCGTCCCCGTCGCAACCCTCGCCATCGGAGACGCCGGCGCCAAAAACGCCGCACTACTCGCCATCAGCATCCTCGCCAACAACCGCCGCCCCAACCTCCGCCAACAACTCCACGACTTCCGCAAACAACAAGCCGACGACGCCCTCAGCAAACCTC
>JBMYUK010000538.1:0-1845 GCA_049605275.1 Phycisphaeraceae bacterium | reverse complement strand
CCACCATGAACAACGAGCCGGTGCAGTGGCTGCTTTCGTCGCTGGCGAGGAACAGCATCATGCTGGCGACCTCGTCCGGCGTCCCGAAACGGCCCATCGGCGTCGCGGCGGCGTGGGCGTCGCTGGACAGTCGATCGATCAGCAAGGGCAGCGCCGCCTCGCGCACCGCCTGGTCGATCTCTTTGATGTTGATGAAGTAGCCGGTCTGCGGGTCCGCCTCGCCGACGCAGGTCACGTCGAGCTCGTAGTACCGACCGAGCCCGCGCATCGCCGGCCAGGCGCTGAACGTATTGTCGCGCGGCGTGGCGAGGTCCGCCGCGTCGCCCGACAGGCAGAATCGCACCGTCCGAGAGAGTTCGAGCATGGCCGGAGTATAGGGCTGTAACGATTGTCCGGGCCTTGCGCGTCGGGCAAGTGCTCGGCCTGCCTGGGCGGGTTTGCTCCCAACGCCGCGGTATCGTTTGATTGAGGCATGTCGAGTTGGGTTCGTTACAGCATCGCGGTGTACGTCGGCTTGTTGATCTCCGGCGCGCTCGCGCGCCAGCCTTGGCAGGGCGCGACGTCCGCACCCCCGCCGCCGAGCGTGTCGCACGATCGCGACGACGACGCCACCCTGTCCCCGCCGACCCGACCTCGGCCTAACGCGAAGCCGGTTGTCGAGCGCGACGTCGCGGTCAAACCGCCGACATCTGATACGCTTTCGGGGTGAATCCGACGCCGTCCAATAGACGTCTCACCCGACGACGACTCGGCCGCATCCGTGGCGCGACGCTCGCGGCGCTTGGGTTTGTCGCGGTCGTCGGCGCGGTGGTCGCCTGGTTTCTCATCGATCGGCCCGAGGCATCGCTAACCCCGACGCAGGGCACCGCAGCGCAGGAACAGATCGACGAAGAACTGGGCGAGTTGCAGCGGGACTTCCAGACCGCGATGCAGGAAAAACTCGACGTGTCTCGCATCGCCGGTCGGGCCCGCGCGTTCACCGAGCGGCACCCCGACGAGCCGGCCGGGCACGTGCTGCTCGCTCAGGTGCGCACCGCGATGCAGTCGTGGGAGTCGGCCTATGCCGCGTGGACCAAGGCGCTCGCGTACGACCCCGACGCCTTTGAACTCTGCAAGATGGCCGGGGTCACCGCCGCCAAGCTCGGCCGATACGAGCAGTCACTGATTCACTACCAAGACGCCGTCGAAGCGACCGACGACCGCGCCGACGCCGAGGTCTACGCCGCGCTCGGCCGGCTGCACCTCGCGCTCGGCGACCCCGACGCCGCCGAGGCGATGTTCGTCCGAGCGATCGACGCGCCCGGCCCCGGCGATCAGACGAACTGGAAGCACGAGGCCCACGCCGGGCTCGCCGACGTCGCCTCGGTCCGCGGCCGGTTCGACGAGGCGATCGAACGGATCGACCGCGCGATCAAGCTCGCTCGCATCGACAGCGCCGCCGACCTCGCGGGCTATCGCATCCAGAAAGCGCGCATCTACATCGACGCCGACCGCGACGACGACGCCGTGACCATGCTCGGCTACACCTGGTCCGAGCACCCCCGCGCGCTGTGGCGCATCGAGTCGGCGAGCCTGCGGGCCAGGCTCTACAAACGCGCCGGTGAACTCGACAAGGCCGCCGACCACATCCAATCCGTGACCGAATGGCACCGCATGGCGGACGATCGAGACGAAGCGGTCCTCGCCGACTTCACCGCCCTGCTCGCCGACTGGCAGATCCAAGCCAACCGCATCGACGCCGCGCGCATCTCCTTGCACAACCTGCAAACGCTCGCGCCCGAGCACCCGGACATCGCGCCGATTCAGGCCAAACTGCCCTGACCGCGCGACGCCGACAGCGACGAG
>JBMYUK010000537.1:0-1851 GCA_049605275.1 Phycisphaeraceae bacterium | reverse complement strand
GACGAGGTCGCGATCGAGCAGCGCTTCAACGGCCAGGTCCAGGCCAACCCGCTCAAACGCGTGCTCGACGAAACGATCGGCTCGCTTCCCAGGCCCGTCGTGCTCACGGGCGTCGAAGTCGGCGGACCCACCGACATCGCGGCCGCGCTGAACATGGAGACCGTGCTCCGTCTCGCGTTCGCCCAGCCCAACGTCCGCGGGTTGTATCTGGCGGGCGTTGCCGACGGCGACCTCGTCGAGTCGAACGCCGCGCTGATCGACGCCGATGGCGAGCCGACGGCCGCGGGCGCCGTGCTGGACGGGCTCTTTCATCAGCACTGGCGCAGCGACGTCACCGACCGAACCGACGAGCGCGGCAACGTTCGCGCGCGCGTGTTTACTGGCTGGTACGAGGTCACCGCTGCGCTGCCCGACGCGACGCTATTGCGCACAAAGGCGTACATCCCGCGCAGCGATCGCGCGAAGCTGATCGTCCTGCAGGTGACCGCGGCGGAGGCAGGGGACTAGCGAATACCGCTGCGTCGGCGGTCGCCGTTAAGCTCAACGCTCCGATTCGCTGATCGATCGGCGGAAGGTGGTCTGGTCGTAGCGGTCGAAGACTCGGCCGTTGACGATGAACTGTCGGTCGCGGGTGAAGGTGACGCTCTGTTCGCGGATGACCGAGCGGGTGCCGGCGGTGACGAAGGGGCCGACGTCGTTTCGCCCGTCGTACCAGCGGTCGGCGTCGGGCTGGGTCATCGCGAGTGCGCGGACGGGCGGCGCGGAGAGCGCGAGCGAGCGGGCCTGGCCGTCGCGGTCGTACATCGCTTCGAGATCGCGTGGGGCGTAGCCGGGCCGGGTCTGGCAGCCGGCGAGGATCGCGACCCCGAGACAGGCCGCGGCGAGATGGACGATGCGCGTTCGCACGTTGCAAGCGTACCCCGTGAAACGCGGATGACCAGCGAAACGTGCAAATCGCGAGAAAGCTCGTTCTATTGAGCGTAAACACAGGAGCAAGCCGCGCACCGGGGCGCAAGCGATCGCCGGCTTGTTCGGGATGTTGCCCGCACGCAACACCGAGTCGCTACGGCGACGCATCCGAACGGTAGACGCACCGCCAAAGCGGCACCGCGAGCACCGCCCCGAGCACCGTCGCCACGAGGTAGACCCAAAGCGCCTGCGTCTGCCCGGACACCACGGCCGGGGCCAGCGACCGCGCGGGGTTCATCGACGCCCCGCAGATCGGCCCGGCGAACATCGCCTCGAGCCCGACCGTCGCGCCGATCGCGATCCCCGCCATCAGCCCGCGCTCCTTCGACCCGATCGCCACGCAAAGGATCACGAACATCAGGATCAGCGTCAGCAGCAACTCCAGCACGAACGATTGACCGACGCGCTCCATGTCGTGCGGCAGCGTCGCGCCCAGCGTCACGCTCTCGGGAAACAGCAGCCGCAGCACGCCCGCCGCGACAAACGCCCCAGCGACCTGCGCCGCGATGTAAGGCCCGACCGCTCGGCCCGGAAACGACTTCGCCAGCCAGAAGCCGATCGTGACCGCAGGGTTGATGTGAGCGCCCGAGGCGTCGCCGATCGCGTAGATCACGGCCGCGACGATCAGCCCCCAGGTCAGCGCGACGCCCGCGTGCCCGATCGAGCCGGGCAGCACCTCGTTGACCACCATCGCCCCGCAGCCCGCGAAGAGCAGGCAGAACGTGCCGAAGGCCTCGGCAACGAGTTTGTGGATCGACGGCAGGTTCATCGACGCGGATCATAACCCTCGGCCAAGCGCGTCGCGTAAGCGATCAAGAACCTTGTAGCGATTCTATTCTTATAAAACACAGCCGGAGACCTACGGGCTCCGGACACGAGAAC
>JBMYUK010000536.1:0-1855 GCA_049605275.1 Phycisphaeraceae bacterium | reverse complement strand
CTGCGCGTCGCGCTCGATGATCGTACCCTGGCTGTGGAACCAGCCCCACGTGCCGTCGGCCGCGAGCATGCGATTCTCCACTTCGAAGTAGTCGCTCTTGCCGCTGAGTAGCCGTTCCGTCTCGACCTGATTCAGCCGGACATCCTCCGCGTGAATCCGCTGGTGCCACCACGCGACCGAGGTCGAGACCTTGTCGCGCCGATACCCGAACGCGTCGGTCAGCAGGTAGTCGGTGTGCAACTCGTTGCTGCCGACCTCCCAGTACCACCGCCCCATGCCCGACCCGCGCAGCGCGAGCGTCGCCCAGCGGTGCTCGGTTTGGCGTTGCAATTCGCTGGTCCCGCGCATCACCGAGAACGACCCGACGAGCACCGTGCAGATGCCAAGCGCGATCATGACCAGTTGCAGATCGGTGAGCGTCGGCATGTCGATCCCGCGCAGCGTCGCCGCCGACATCCCCGCGAAGCTCACCGTTAACAACGCGACCAAGCCGCCCGCCAATCGATATCGCATCGCCAGCGCCGGCAACAGGATGAACCCGATGTAATACACCCGCGGGTCGTACACGCTCGGCAGCACGGAGACGATCGCGAGCCCGACCGTCGCCAGGCCGATCAAAAGCCACGGCCGATAGTCCGTCACCAGCTCTCGGCTGCCGATGACGCTGATGTAGCGCAGCTTCGCCTCGTCGCGCTTGTGGCACACCGCCGCGCACACCTGCGGCGCCGCGACCAAGACCAAAAGCGGGGCGGTCACGAGAATGCCGATCGCGTCGCCCACCGTCCATCCCATCGTGGCGTGCACGAACTCGTCCGGCCCGACGCGGCCCTGCATCGCAAGGATCGTCACCCCGCCCAGCGCGGTCAGAAACGCGCACGACACGATCGCGACGATCATCACCCCGATATCGATCGGCCGACCCGGCACGGCGCCCGGCGGCAACGCCCGACGAAGCAACACCGCCGCGCCGCTGTACGTCAACGCCTTCACCAACGCCAGCACCAGCGACGGCCAGAACGGATGCCCCCACACCGCCATATTCCCCAACAGCGCCGACGGCACGATCACCCACGCGTACCGAAGCCCCAACGCCCAAAGCAGCGCGACACCCAGCCCCGCCGTCGGATACCAGCCGCTGATCGACTCGAACGACAAAAACTTCTGCGAGACCAATTCCGCCACTAGCCATGCCAACAGGAACGACGTCGAGATCTGCACCTGCACCATCGCCGAGGGACGCGTTACCCACGCGGGCAGCGTCATCCGCTCGTCCGCCGGGTTGTGGGTCAGTTCATGCAAGGGCAGGCGTCCGCGTAACGAGATCTTTCACCCAAGTATAAACCTCAGGTCCATAAAGGCTAAGGATAATTGGACATATACCGTTTAGATGACGAGCAAACGAATAGACGTGTACGAGGCGTGACCATCAATAGCCGGAGACCTACGGGCTCCGGACGCGAAAGCAGCTGTTTGTGGTGACGCTCAGCCCTTTTCTTTTGACAGGCGTCCTTAGGCAGCCGGCGATTTTCAACGTCTCAACACGTTGTAAGCGCACGCCTTCTTTATGTCGCTTCGCGACCGCAGGCTCGGAGATACGCGGCAACGGCTCGGTGCATCCCCATCGACAGCGCGTCGGCGACCAGCGCGTGGCCGATCGATACCTCGAGCACGTTGGGGATCGCGACGAACCCGGGCAGGTTGTCGAGGTTGAGGTCGTGGCCCGCGTTGACGCCGAGCCCGACCGACTCGGCCGATTCCGCCGTCTCGCGGAACGCCGCGAGGCTCTCTTCGAGCGCGACGCCGCCGAGCTCGTGGGCCTGCGCATAAGACTCGGTGTACAGCTCGATGCGATCGG
>JBMYUK010000535.1:0-1860 GCA_049605275.1 Phycisphaeraceae bacterium | reverse complement strand
AAAATGGCGCTAAATCGGGCTTATCCGATCGGCAGTCCGGTGCTGGGGCCCCATAGGTGTCGGATACCATGGTTTCACGGGCCCTAGAGGTACCGCCCGGCGGTTACCGGGTCACTCGCTTACGCTTCGTGCTCGGGTGAGGCGAGCAGGCGCAGCAGTTTCTCGACGGTTTCGCTGAGTGCCTCGCTTGCTGTGTGGAGGTGGCGTTCGAATTCTTCGTGGGTGGGGTGTTCGCCGTCGACGAGGTCGGTGACGGCTTTGACGGCGCAGAGGGGCTTTTCGTGCTGATCGGCGACCCAGGCGATCGACGCGGCCTCCATGTCTTTGGCGTGGGTGCCGACGCGTTCGATACGTTCGGCGTCTTCGGGGGCCATGTCCAGGCTGTTGCCCGAGCTGACGACGCCTTGCTCCAGTTCGAGTCGCTTGGCCCAGGCGGTGACGTCGCTGAGGATCCAGCCGCCGTCCGCGTACTTTTCGAAGGGGGCCAGCGGGATGCGTCGGTCGTGGAAGTAGAAGGGCCCGCCGGTGAGGTAGACCTTGCCGATGGCGCCGCCGCGTTTGATGAAGCCGCCGCAGGTTCCGGCGTTGATGAGGAGGTCCGGTTCGAGCTTGTCGAGGACGAGTTGGGTGGCGACGGCGGCGGGCTGAGTGGCGATGCAGTCGATGCCGAAGCGTCGGTCGGCGCCCATGACGACGACGTCGATGCGGAGGCGATCGATCGCGCCGTCGTACCAGCGCATGGGCATGGGCGGAGCGAGGTGGCCTTTGTCGGCGAGTTCGAGCCGGCGGATGAGGGGCATGGCCTCGTCCTGCATGGCGAAGAGAAGTGCGGCGTGGTGGATCGGTTTTGTCATAGCGTGCAACATAACGCAACGGGGCGAGGAATAGAGTTGGCGTTTGTCTGGTTCTACGTCCGTGGGATTGGCCGTTAAACTGACGGCGACTGAATGAGGGATGTTGACTGTGGACAGCGCCGCGTTTCGAGAGCTTGCCCTGGCGGAGATGGACAGCGTGTATCGCATGGCGATGCATCTGTCGCGGAACCCGGACGACGCTTCGGACCTCGTGCAGGAGACGTATCTCAAGGCGTTTAAGAGCGAGGGGCGATTCGAGCTGCGGGACCACGGCGTCCGTCCCTGGCTGTTTAAGATCCTGCACAACAACTTTTATACTCGCGTCAAGAAGAAGAACCGCGAGCCCACGCTCGGCGACGAGGTGATCGGCGAGGTCTCCGGGGGTCAGCTCGGCGAGATCGATGCGCCGCCGCCGGCCTGGGACCTCGAGCACCTGGACTGGGAGCAGGTGGACGACCGGCTTAAGGCCGCGATCGACGACTTGCCGGACCACTACCGAGAGGTCTTGCTGCTGTGGGCCGTCGAGGGCCTCAAGTACCGCGAGGTGGCGGAGGTGCTGGGCGTCGCGCTGGGTACGGTGATGAGCCGGCTGCATCGGGCCCGAGGCATTTTGACGGAGAATCTGGCCGAGCTCGCCGCGGAGCACGGCATGCGGACGGATTAACGGGTGTTTTCGACAAATATTTTCAACCAATAACGTCCGAGTCGGGAACAATCGCGTCCGTTCGCGGGTTTCCTTCTCGCAGGCAACGGGCGTGGGCTCCGGCCTGAGACGCTGACCAATCGACAACCATGCAACCCAATGACTCCCCCACTCTGAACGAATTGATTTCCGCTCTGGCCGACGGCGAGCTCGATCGCCTGCATGTCGTGGTGGCGCCGCTGTTGATCGGCTCGGGGCGTCCGGCGGTGAGTCTCGCCGAGATCGAGACGCTCGACACCGCCCTGCGACCACCGTGCCGCACGTTCGCGATGGGAGACGATACCTTGTTCGATCTGGCGCTGC
>JBMYUK010000534.1:0-1862 GCA_049605275.1 Phycisphaeraceae bacterium | reverse complement strand
GAGGCTTATCCACTAAAAAGCCTTCTAAACTGATACTGACTGGATATTTTGCCTCAACCCTAAAAAAATCTTTCAACAGCTTCCCGAGAAAAAGTTCAATTTTATCAAAAGATTGGTCTCTATATAAATTTATTCTAGAAACTTATGAGCAACAAATTAAAAAAGGCGTTGGCCTAGATACGTCAAATATGCGATCGCTCGATAATAAAGAATTAAGCGTATTGTGTAGATCTATAGGAGTAGTGGACACTGACGAAGAAGAAAATGTAGTTCGTTCAGTGGCATTAGAAAATTTCGGTGTAAGGCATGAATTTTACAAACATCTAGCAAAATCCGGCAACTGGATTGGTATAGATATTCTCCGTGCTTTGTTTTACTTATATAATTATCTTTTGGAGCTAAGTGAGCAACGAACAGATTCAGTCATAAATTTTATTCTAAATAATAGGGAAGGAATGGGGAAAATGAAAAGGCGGAGGAAATAGGAGGAGATAAAGCGAAAAGGAGATAAAGGGACAGTCCCTTATTTTTGTTCGTTCGGCAGTGGGCCGGGGGTCTTGATGTTCCAGGCGAGGCCGAGTTTGGCGAGCAGGCGGATGGTGAGGTAGGTGGGGTCGAATTCGTGCCACCGTCGGCCGTGGGCGGCGCATCGGGGTTCGGCGTGGTGGTTGTTGTGCCAGCCTTCGCCGAAGGCGATGAGTGCGACCCACCAGTTGTTTCTTGCGTCGTCTTTGGCGTCGGGGAAGTTTCGGTATCCCCAGGTGTGGGCGGCGGAGTTGACGAACCAGATGGCGTGGAAGACGAGTACGGTTCGGATGGCGACGCCCCAGACGACCCAGGAGAGGCCGAGGCCGGGGGCGATGGCTTCGCCGACGGCGAGGAGGATGAGTGCGAGGGCGAGGGGGATTGTCCAGTAGTATCGGTCGATGCGTGCGACGGCGGGGTCGCGTTGGAGGTCGCGTGCGTAGGGTCTTGGGTCGGGGTGTGTTTTGAGGAAGGTCCATCGCATGTGGGACCAGAGAAAGCCGTGTCGTGGTGAGTGCGGGTCGTCGTCGTGGTCGGTGTGTTTGTGATGGAGTCGATGGGTGCCGACCCACTCGATCGGGCCGTGCTGGAGGGTGAGGCATCCGACGGCGGTGAGTGTGAGCCTGAGCCAGCGTGGGCAGTCGAAGGATCGGTGGGTGAGCAGTCTGTGCCAGCCGAGGGTGATGCCGAGGCAGGAGGTGACCCAGAAGAGGATGGCGCAGAGTGCGAGGCCGGACCATGAGAAGACGAAGGGCCCGGCGAGGCATGCGAGGTGGGCGGCGGTGAGCATGGCGGCGTTGCCCCAGTGCGGACGGAGGGCTTGTCTTCGGCGGTCGCCTGGGGTGGGGTGCGGAAGGGCGGGGGGATCGGCCGGGGTTTCGGCGACTGGTCGCGTGGCGTGGTGGCCGAGGGGCGCGGCGTGCGGATGGGGCTGGTGTTCGATCGGAGGCATGGGCGAAGGCGGGGTTACGGATGGTTGCCGGGTCGGGGAGCGGGAGGTCGGAGGATTGCGAGATTGTCGATTGCGGTGTCGTAGCACGTGCGCGGCGTGCCTCCGAGCGGGCAAGCTGCGGGCTTGTTGGGGGGGCTTGTTGAGCGTTGTAACGGTCGAGGTCTATGTCTAACGATACGCGGGTGGGCGGGGATTGGATTCGTTTGCTAGCGGTTCGGGGATGGTGCGACGGGTCGCATCGTGGGTTTGATTTGATATCGATCCAGTCGCGGAGTTTGAAAACGTGGTTCGTGTGGTACGCATGTCGATACGAATTGACGCGTTGCGCAGCCGCCGGGCAACGCACGGGGGTCGAGTCATGTCCGACTTTGATCGCGGTCACGGC
>JBMYUK010000533.1:0-1869 GCA_049605275.1 Phycisphaeraceae bacterium | reverse complement strand
CGACTCGCAGGCATCCGCCGATTCGTCCGCCCGGACGTGGTCCGGCGGCTAAAGGGGCGTCTTTTTTGGGACGCCGGGCAGGCGCGGGTATTCGTTCGGTGTGCTTGAGCCCTTGATGATCGACACGATCACCAGGTCGTTCTCGAACGACTCGGGGTACGCGTCGATCACCGCCAACTCGCTCGCGCCCAGCAGCGTCAGCGCGTCGCCCGCGTCTTCCAACTCCTGCTCGACGCGCGGGCCCTTCATCGCCAGCACCCGGCCGCCGGTCTGCACCAGCGGCATCGCGAACTCCAGCAGTACGTTCATCGGCCCGACCGCGCGGTTGATGCACGCGTCGTACGCCTCGCGGTGCGTTGACGACTGCCCCGCCGTCTCGGCTCGCTCCTGCAGCACCGTCGCGTTGGTCAGTCCGAGTGCCTGAATCGCCCGGCGGATAAAGTCGGCCTTCTTGCCCGTCGACTCCAGCAGCGTAACCTTGAGGTTCGGCCGGGCGATCGCCACGGGCACCCCCGGCAACCCCGCCCCGCTGCCCACGTCGATCACCCGGCTGCCCGGCTCAAGTTCGTCCAGCCCCGGCAGCACCGTCAGCGAGTCGATGATCAGCCGCCGCCAAGCCGCCTCTTCTTCGCGGATCGCGGTGAGGTTCGTGCGCCTGTTTTCGTCGAGCACGAGCGCGAGGTACCGAGCAAGCCGATCGAGTTGATCGGGCGTCAGTTCGACGTCGAGTTCGCGGAGTTCGTCGTGGACAAAAGCGGGGGTCATGAGCGACAGTTTATACGTATCCCACTAAAACCTCGCGTGTCTCTACAGCCGCCGCGTAACACGCGGGGGTCGAATCGGCTGGTGTCTATTCGGCGTGACCGCGATCAAAGTCGTACATGTTCGCCCCCCGTGCGTTGCCCGGCGGCTGCGTACCGCGTGTACTTATTGACATGCGTATTCGCCGGGTGCCGCGCAGTAGCTCGAAGGGTGCTGTGCGCGATTCGTCTGGGACACACTCAGCGTAGTTCGCGCGCGGGAGCATCGGGCTAGCTGTGCGTTGCCCGATTCGAAGGCGACGGGCCACAGCGTTTGCGAGTCGATTCATTGAAAAATCGCGTCAGCGTTGTCGAACTCGAAGCTAGGTCTTGCGAGCATCTGCGGGCGTCTGGCGGCGAAGTTGATGACGAGGCCGACCATGACGAAGGTGAAGAGCATGGACGAGCCGCCGTAGGAGATGAGCGGGAGTGTGATGCCGGTGATGGGCAGGAGTCCGACGGTCATGCCGATGTTGATGGAGGCCTGGGTGAAGATCATGCCGCCGAAGCCGACGCAGGTTATGCGGGCGAAGGGGTCTTTGGATCGCGCAGCGACGAGGAAGAAGGAGGAGACGAGCACGCCGTAGAGCGCCATGACGCCGAGGCCGCCGAAGACGCCCCATCGGTTGACGATGACGGGGAAGATCATGTCGTTGTAATCGAAGGGCAGGTCGTTGTAGTCGATGATGGTTTTGGCGCGGGTCTTGCCGTAGCCGGTGGTGCCGCCGGCGGCGACCATGCGTTTGGCGACCATCTGCTGATAGCCCTCGCGTTGGGCCATGCGGTCGTCGCCTCGCATATCGAAGTACATCGCTTTGATGCGGTCCTGTTGGTGATCTTTGAGGACCTGGAACTGATCGGGCGCGTAGAGCGTGATGGCACCGACGACCGCGACGATGCCGATCGAGATGCCGAGGATCGCGCCGAGGTGTCGGAGTTTGGCCCCGGCCGCGACGAGCATGACAAACAGCGTCGGCGCGAAGAGCAGACCGGGCAACACCGTCACGCCCGAGCCGGCCAGAAAGGATTTCCAGAGAAAACGGGGCGTGGTCTGCCGACCTTCCGCGCG
>JBMYUK010000532.1:0-1876 GCA_049605275.1 Phycisphaeraceae bacterium | reverse complement strand
GCCGAGCGCGACGCTATCGCTGACGCCGAGGTTGGCGTAGATCTCGCGCGTCGCGCCGGATTGGTTGAGCGTGTAGAAGTGGATGCCCTTGACCGCGTGGTCGAGAAGATCGCGGCACTGCTCGGTCGCCCAGTGGATGCCGACGCGCTTGACCGCGTCCTCGTCGCCGCCGCAGCGCTCGATCGCGCGGAGCAGCCGCGCGGGGTAGCGCGAGCCCGCGGCGAGCTCGGCCATGCGCTTCATGCCCTTGCCCGAGGTGATCGGCATGATCCCCGCGATGATCGGGATCGTGATGCCGGCCAGCTCGCACCGCTCACGGAAGTCGTAGAAGTCGGCGTTGTTGAAAAAAAGCTGTGTGACGATGTAGTCGGCACCGGCGTCGCACTTGGCCTTGAGATAGTCCATCTCGAGCAGGCGGTTGGGCGTCGCGGGATGACCTTCGGGAAAGCCCGCCACGCCGACGCCGAAGCCGCGGCCGCCCTTGTCGCCCCCGGCCTCGAAGCCGCGGATGTACTTCACCAAGTCGATCGCGTGTTGAAACGCGTCGTCCGATTTCTTGTAGTTCTCCAGATCGCGCGGCGGATCGCCGCCGAGCGCGAGGATGTTGGTCACGCCCTCGTCGGCATAGCGTTTCAAGATGTCGTGGATGTCCTGCTCGCTGTGGCAGACGCAGGTGAGGTGCGGCACGGCCGTGACGCCGAGCTCGCGCCGGACGCGGATGACCAGGTCGTGGGTGCGCTGCCGCGTCGATCCGCCGGCGCCGTAGGTGACCGAGACGAACGAAGGCTTGAGCCTCTTCAGCTCGGCGATGGACTCGTACAGCGCCTCGGCCGCCGCCTCGGACTTGGGCGGAAAGAACTCGAAGGAGAACGTGGTCGGGTGCTTGGCGAAGACGTCGGCGATATGCATAGCGTTAGTATAAACCTCGCGGGTTCGGCCAGAGGTTGTCGGCGCGTCAGGGGCGGAGCGTCGCGATCGACTCGCGCGCCTCGAGCCCCGCCTCAGGCTCGTGCCAGAACATCACTTCGTCTTCGCCGAGGTGCCAGGACAGCGCCGCCTCTCGGCCGTCGTGCAGCGTCGGGAAGCTGATGAGCCCGCGCTCGAAGTCCAAGAGGTCCACGCCGACCAGATCGAGCTCGCGCACCAGCTCGCGCAGGCGATTCATATTGCGACGATACTCGGCTTCGTACACCGCCGGCTCGCCGCCGTGTAAGCCCATCTCGATCCGCTCCATCGTCCGACGGCACAGGACGATCTGCTCGTGCAGGTCGACGATGTCCGTCACCACGCGCTGCAGAAACGGCAGCGCCCGGTTCGCTTCTTCCACGCAGAAGGTCTTGCGGGTGATCGTCGGGGCGGCGGCGGGCTTGGTGGTGGTCTGCATGGGTGCTCCTTAAACAGCGTGATGCCTGGCAAGGAACCTATCGACCGACGCCGCGGGTGAGTTGCTGCTAAGCCGTCGCGGGGTCCGGGTTTATCAGCCGTTGGCCGGCGTATCCGGACCTGAACCCCGTCCAGCCGCCGATGTCTGCGCGATCGTCACGCCGCACCGGGCGCGGGCCCTACACAAGCGCTTCGCGTGCGTCACCCTCGTGCCCCATGATCTTGTGGATGCCCAACCGAAGATCGAGCACCAGCGAAAACAGCAGCGGCACGACGACCAAGGTAAACACCGTCGAGACGATCAGCCCGCCGACGACGACGCTGCCCAGCCCGCGGTACAGCTCGCTGCCCGAGCCCGGCATCAATACCAGCGGCAGCATGCCCGCGACACTCGTGGTCGTGGTCATGAGGATCGGCCGAATCCGCGTGCGGACCGACTCGCGGATCGCCTCGCGGGGCGCGAGCTTCTTGCCTTTTTCGCTGTCGCCCTCGC
>JBMYUK010000531.1:0-1878 GCA_049605275.1 Phycisphaeraceae bacterium | reverse complement strand
TGCCGGTCGGCTCGAGCCTGCAAACCGTCTCCAAGGCCGTCCTCAGCGACGCGATCCAAGCCCGCACGCAATCGGGCTGATGGCAGTCGCAGCGAAGGCGAGGCCGCTCCGCCAGCCGTGCAAGACCCGATCAACCCACGCGCCCGCCCCCGTCGCGGGTATGATCGTTGCACGTGACGCAAATCAGGGGCCAAGTCCGGCCCAGTCGCCCAACCGAGCACGGACGCCATGAGATTCGACACCGGACAACAGATGCGCATGGACCAGCGGATGAAGCTGGACCCGCGCATGATCCAGTCGATGGAGATCCTCCAGATGCCGACCCCGGCCCTGGAAGAGCGCATCGAACAGGAACTCGCGTCCAACCCCACGCTCGAACTCGCACAGGCCGGCGACGACGCCGACACCCTCCAATCCGAACGCGAGCAGTCCGAACGCGACGACCGAGAAGGCGAACGCGAACTCGTCGTCGACGACGGAGCCGCCGACCACGCCGAGGCAGCAGACGACTTCGAACGCCTCTCCAACCTCTCCGAGCAGTACGGCGAGGCCTGGGAATCCAACACCTCCGAGGCCGGCACCGACTTCTCGCGCAGACAAGTCGCCGCCTCCTCAGGCGAACGCGACGGCAAACTAGACGCCATGGCCAACACCGCCGCACGCACCGCCTCCCTCTACGAACAACTCCTCGACCAGTGGCACCTCGCCGAAGTACCCCAAGACCTCGCAGACCTCGGCGAGTACCTCATCGGCTTCGTCGACGCCGACGGCTACCTCCGCACCCCCATCGAAGAACTGCTCCCCGATGCGCCCCCGCAAACCACACCCGAACTCATCCACGCAACCACCGCCCTGCTACAGCAAACCCTCGACCCGCCCGGCCTCGCCGCCCGCGACTTCCGCGAGTGCCTGCTCCTCCAGATCGACGCCAAACGAAACGACGACCCCGACCTCGATCTCGACCTCCCCCGCCTCCTCGTCGACCGCCACCTCAAGGACATCGAAGCCAACCGCTACCCCAAGATCGCCAAGGCCACCGACCGCCCGATCGACGAACTCCAAAGGGCCGTCCACGCCCTCCGACAGTTCCACCCCCACCCCGGCCGACTCCTCGCCTCCGACGAAGTCCGCACCATCACCCCAGACGCCACCATCGACTACGACGACGAATCCGACAGCTACATCGCAACCCTCACCCACGGCCGGCTCCCCGCCCTCACCATCTCACGCGACTACCAGGACCTCGCCAAGGACAAAGACGCCGACAAAAAAACCCGCGACTTCGTCAGCAAAAACCTCTCCTCCGCACGCTGGCTCATCGACGCCATCAACCAACGCAACAACACCCTGCTCCGCGTCATCGGCGTCGTCGTACAGGCCCAACGCGACTTCTTCGACCAGGGCGCGCAGGCCCTACGCCCCCTGCCCATGACCACAGTCGCCGACCAACTCGGCATCCACGTCGCCACCGTCTCACGAGCCGTCAGCGAAAAATACCTCCAGACCCCCCGCGGCATCCTCCCCCTCCGCATGTTCTTCTCCGGCGGCACCGAGTCCTCCGAAGGCGAGTCTATGGCCTGGGGCGCCGTCCAGGCCAAACTCAAAGAAGTCATCGACGACGAAGACAAGAAAAAACCTCTCACCGACGACGAACTCGTCACCGCCCTCAAAGACCAGGGCATCGACATCGCACGACGCACCATCGCTAAATATCGCAAAATCATGAATATCGCCCCGGCGAGACAGCGTCGCGAGTACTAAGCCCCCCCCTTGAAGCCCACGCTGCCCCAGCGTGGGCCTCCCCCTTACCTCCCTACCCCCACGAAAACCCCATAAAGCCCGATTTAACGCAATCCTGACCGCCGCTTAACACACCCT
>JBMYUK010000530.1:0-1879 GCA_049605275.1 Phycisphaeraceae bacterium | reverse complement strand
CCTACCACGACGCCGAGTGGGGCGTGCCGGCGCGCGACGCCCGCGTGTTGTTCGAGTTCATCACGCTCGAGGGCGCTCAGGCCGGGCTGAGTTGGTCCACGATCCTCAACAAACGCGCGGGCTATCGGCGGGCGTTCTGCGATTGGGACATCGACGCGATCGCAAGGCTCAACAAGCGATCGATCGAACGCCTGGTTCACGACCCGTCCATCGTCCGACACCGCGGCAAGATCGAGTCGACGATCGGCAACGCCAAGGCCGCCATCGAGACGATCGAGCGTCACGGCAGCCTCGACGCTTATCTCTGGCGGTTCGTCGACAACGAGCCGATCATCCATCGCTTCGAGAAGATGTCGGATGTCCCCGCGACGTCGGCGATCTCGGACGCGATGAGTAAGCAACTCAAAAGCGATGGGTTCAAGTTTGTCGGCTCGACGATCTGCTACGCGTTCATGCAGGCGGTCGGGATGGTCAACGACCACCTGATCGACTGCCCGCGCTGGCAAGCGGTGCAACGACTTTAGCGGCCGACTACGGCTTGGCCGGGCCCATGCGTTGGACGCGGGTCATCTCGCCGCGCGGGGTGAGGTGGCCGCCGCGGAGCATGAGGGTGACGAGGCTGATGAGCGCCGCGAAGGTGAAGCCGAAGGCGAGGACGGTCGCTGCGCCCTTGAGGCCGATGACGTTGAAGAAGCTGCCGCGCGTCGGGTCGGGCCCGACGGCGAAGAGCACATCGATCGGGTCGAGCTCGGCCAGCGCCGCCTCTTCGACCGCTCGGCGTCGCGACGCTTCGTAGGCCTTGCCCTCGGTACTCAGCATCGCCTGTTTCTGCTCGTCGGTCAGCTCCGGCGGGATCACGATGTCGCCGGGCTGAAGCGCGACCGCTTCGCGATAACGCAGATCGATGCGGTAGTCGCCCGGCTCGTCGGCGTCGAAGACCCATGCGCTGTGGCCCTGCATCCCCGCCATGTCGTAGGCGATGATCTGGTCTTGGCTGATCCGCGATTTCTCTTCGGTCTCCGGCTCATCGAGTCCGGGCAGGCGGACCTCGATCGCTTCGCCGGTGTCGACGCGCGTGACGATGCAGGTCATCGACGGCAGTTCGTAGGTCGTCCAGACCTGCCGCCGCGGTGTGTCGTAGGTTCGGCCGTCGAGCGTGCCGAGGTTTTCGTAGTAGATGTTCTGCTTGCCGGGCGTTGCGACGGTGACGACAAAGCCCTCGTCCGGTGTGGGCGCGACGAATCGTGGCATCGGTTCGAGCTGTTGTTTCAGCGTGATGTATTTGTCGCGCACGGCGAGTGCGAAGACCGACGCCGAGCCGACGAGCATCGCAAGCGAGAGGAGATACCACTTGCGCGAGGGCCGTTTACGCGGAGCGATGGGGTCGGTTTGCGGGTCGATCGGCGTGTCCATGGTGAGGGATGATAGCGCGTCGATCAGGTCGGGCCGTCGGCTTGCCCGGTCGGAGAGAAGTAGAAGCTGCGGGTGATGTCGTCGTTGGTGTCCCACTGCCCGTCGGGGCCGGCGGACTTGAGGTGATAGAACGGCGGGTTGCTCGTCGGGCTGTAGCGCATCGGATTGTTCCAGACGTCGAGCATCGGGCCGACCCTGTCGGCGACCTCGGCTTCGCCGGGCAGCGGGGCGCCGGGCGGGAAAGATTGGCCGATGCGCTCGGCGGCGGCGTCCAACAGGCGTTCGAACCGCTCGGCTTGGACATCTTCATCCGGTACGACTAGGGGCAGCGTCGTCGCCCCGTATACCGTGAGGGATCGAACCACGTCGTCGTCGGTGTCGAACGAGCCGTCCTCGCCTGGGCTGGCGAGTGTGTATTGCGCGGTAGACAGCGGGTCGGGCGCGTAACGGAGGTTGTTGTTCCACG
>JBMYUK010000529.1:0-1892 GCA_049605275.1 Phycisphaeraceae bacterium | reverse complement strand
CGGATGGGCCGAGCGCGGCGACCCCATCCTCGTCGCCCGAGGGTTTCCCATGGGCGTCGCCGGCACGACCAACACCGTCCAGGTCCACTACGTCGGCGACATCTGCCGTATCTAACAACCTGTCCGAGAAGTTCTTTCGGTGGGATAGGCGTCCCGCCTGTCGTCGCGACGGAGTCGTGATGGGTAAGACGTTGGTCTGCGCCCAAACGGCGGGCGAGACGCCCACCCCACCTTTTCGTACACGTTCTAACGCTCCCTCCCCGCCGCACCGATCCAAGCCAGCGATTCGCGCCTCGGCGGACGAGCCCGCGTCGTCGCCCGCGGTAGGATGATGCGCGATGTTTAGTTATCTCGTTCTCGGATTAGGCGGGCTGCTCTTCGGGGCGATGGTGTACCGCTACGACATGCACGAGCGCGAGCCGTGGTGGATGCTGGTCGCCTCGGCGTTGGCGGGGATGGCGACGATGGCGGGCGCGGTCGAGTTGCAGGATGCGCTGCTGGCCCGGGTGTCGCCGGGCGAAAGCGGCGCGGCGGCGGCGATCTTCGCGGGCGTGTTCGAGACGGGCGCGAAGCTGCTCGTGCCGACGGGCGTGGTGCTGGGTCTTCGTCGGTATTTCAACGACCCGATGGACGGGCTGATTTACGGTTCGTTGGCGGGGCTGGGCGCGGCGGTGTGCGAGGGGATGTACTGGCACTGGCTCGCGCCGCCGGCGGAAGGCGCGGGGGCGCTCGCGGCGCACGGCCCGGACGCGATCCGGCTGGTGATGCACACGCTGTGGGGCGGGATCGCGGGCTTTGCGCTCGGGCTGATCGTCATGAAGCGGGCTTGGCGGATGCCGCTGTTGCGCATGGCCGGGGGGGTGGTGGCGATCCATGTCGCGTGGGACGGGTTCGTCGGGTTCGCGGCCAAGGACAGCAACTGGCACCGGCTGGTCGCGGCGCTTCTCGTCGGCGTGTCCGTCGTGTGGTACGGGCTGTTGATCGTGAAGGCGAACCAGTGGTCGCGCGCGATGCACGCACCGACGAGCAAGCGCCGATTGGCCGGCCGCATCGTGCGAGCGCTCATCACCCGCCGGCTGCGGCCCTGACGCGGATCGTTACCAATCGGTGTGCGGCAGCGCGACGCCCCAACCGACCGAACAACCCGGCTAAGATACCGGGCTATGGAACCCACCCTGCTCGGTAAAACAGACCTCAGCGTCGGACGGCTCGGCTTCGGCGCCGCGCCCATCGGCTTTCTCGACACGCCGCAGGGCCAAGTCGACAAGCTCGTCGCGATGCTCCTCGACGAAGGCGTCAACCTCTTCGACACCGCCGCGATGTACGAAGGCGCCGAGGACAAACTAGGCCAAGCGATCGACGGCCGGCGCGACAGCGCCGTCCTCGTCACCAAGTGCGGCACGAGAGACGACGGGCTCGACGGCGAGGCGTGGTCGGCCGAACTCATCAACGCGTCGATCGACCGCTCGCTCAAACGCCTCAAGACCGACCGCCTCGACATCACGATGCTGCACTCCTGCGACCTCGACACCCTCGAAAACGGCGAAGCGGTCGACGCGCTCCGCCGAGCACGCGAGGCGGGCAAGACGACCTATCTCGGCTACTCCGGCGACAACGACACCGCCGCCGCCGCCGCCGCGATGGACTGGGTCGACGTCATCGAGACCTCAGTGAACATCTGCGATCAGCACAACATCGACGCCGTGCTGCCCGCGTGCAAGACGCACAACGTCGGCGTCATCGCCAAACGCCCCATCGCCAACGCCGCGTGGAACCCGCTCAAGCAGGCGTTGCAGTTTCCAGATCGGGGGGCGGGAAGCGGTCCAGCTCCGCCAGCAAATCCCGCAGTCCGGCCTCCATCCGTTTCCACCCCGCGACCGAGCCGCGACCGA
>JBMYUK010000528.1:0-1898 GCA_049605275.1 Phycisphaeraceae bacterium | reverse complement strand
ACGCGTTGGCCAAGCGGCCTGCGCTCGCCGATCTTGTATGCGTACCGCGGGGTGTCTCGGTCGTTGTTGTAAACCAGTAGGTAGTGCCCGTCGCTGTTGCTGCCGGTGATCGCGAGGCGCTGGCCGTCCGGGCTGAGCGAGATGCTGCTGTCGTCGTAGCTTCGGTCAACGCCTTTGACATCCGGCAGCCGGCCCTTGATGTGCCAGACCGCTTCGCCGGTGCGCGTGTCGATGAAGACGCGCTTGTCCGCGTCGTATCGGTTCTGGCCGACGGCGACGAACGGGCCGATCGCGTCGCTGAGTAAGAGATGATTCTCCCAGCGGTCGTTGATGTTCAGGTTCAGCCTTCCGGACACCTCGAACGCCTCGTCCAGCGGGTCGGGCTCGGCAAGCCAGGCGATCGCGGGCGCGCTGGGCCGACGGTCCGAGGGCGGTGGCTGGGGCACGAACGCGGGCGTGAGCGTCTCGGCGCGCGGCGGGCCGTTGGTCGCTGGCGAAGTCGACTCGGATTGACGCGCCGACGGGCGTTGGGGCACGGATGTCTGCCGTGCGTCGGGTGCCGGTCGCGGCTGCGGGGTCGATGAGCGTTCCGGTTCGTCCGTTTGCCAGGCGTAGCGCGTGTCCGACCCGCCGGCAATGCCCAGCCGGTCGGGCTCTGTGACTTCTTCCTCACCCGAGTCGCCGAGCATGACGATTAGCACGCCCACCATCGCCAGCAGCAACACTGCCCCGCCTCCCGCCAGCGCCAGCGTCTTGGTCGGCATCCTGGATCGACGCTTACTCGTCTGCGCAAAGCCCACGGGAAACGCCATCGGCTCCGGTTCCGACGCCCCGCCGGCGGCCGACATCGGCGTCGAGTGGCCGCTCAGCCCGAGCGGGTCGTCTTGCGTATCGGATGGTACACGCACCTTCTCGCCGCACTGCTTGCACTTAAAAGCCTTGCCCGCCGCGGTATCCGGCAGGCGGAACGTCGCGGCACACGAAGGACAGTCGATCTTCAGTGTCATCCGATAGCTCCCGGGGATCGGTATTCAGACCGTCGATAGTCTACTCCACGTTCTGGACCTGCTCTTTGATGCGGTCGATCGCGCTCTTGAGTTCGACGACGCAGCGGCTGATCTGGGCGTCGTTGCACTTGCTGCCGATCGTGTTCGACTCGCGGAGCATCTCTTGGGCGAGGAAGTCGAGCGTTCGCCCGGCGGGTTCGTCCGCCTCGGCCGCCAGCACCTCCCGGAACTGCTCGACGTGGCCCGCGAGGCGGATCAGCTCTTCCGAGATGTCCGCGCGGTCCGCGAAGATCGCGACCTCTTTCAAAAGGTCCGGCTCGTTGACCTTCAGCTCGGCCTTGGCCAACAGCTCGGCCACGCGCTTGGACAGCTTGTCGTGGTACTCGTCGACGACCCGCGGCGCCCGCTCGCGGATGATCGCCAGCCGCTCGAGGATCACCTCGAGTTGAACCCCCAGATCGTCGGCCAGGGATACGCCCTCGACGCTACGCATCTGCGTGAGCTTTGCGACGGCCTGGGACAGCAGGTCGAGCACGACCGGGCGGGCCTCTTCGATCATCTGCTCGTCGTCGGTCGCGGGCTGTAGCACGCCGGGCAGCGCGAGCAGTTGCGTCAGGTCGATGTTGACCTTTTGGTCGTGAACTTTGTCGCGGACGGTTTCGAGGTGGCCGAGGTAGGCGAGCAGGATGTCTTCGTTGACGCGCGAGGCGGCGCGTTCGTCGTCGATCTTGAGCTTGACGGTGAGGACGAACGACCCGCGCGCGACCGACTTGCGCAGCACCTGCTCGAGCTGCATCCGCTCCACGACAAAGATCTTCAGCCGCTTGAGGTCGCTCAGGATGGCTTCCGCGATCCCCTGGCCGTACCAATCCACGGAGGGGTCCCCGGTGG
>JBMYUK010000527.1:0-1909 GCA_049605275.1 Phycisphaeraceae bacterium | reverse complement strand
GCCCCGCACCCGATGCGCTGGCGACGCTCCTGAATCAGAGCGACTGCTCGCTCGACGCCGAGTGGACGCGCACGCTCTACCACCCCGACCGCAAGCCCGGTCGCACGATCGTCGTCGGCCTGGGCGACAAGGATAAGCTCGGCACAGACACCCTCCGCCGCGCCGCGGCCAAGGCCCTGCGCGAACTGGACAGCGCGAAACTCACCGCGGCGACGATCCAGGCCGTCGACCTGCCCGAATCGATCGACGACGCGACCGTCGGCCGAGTGATCGCCGAGGGAATCAGCCTCGCGAACTTCACCTTCGACGCGTATCACGGCAAGACCAAGCGCCCCGACAAAAACAACCGCGACAAGCCCCGCGACCTCAAGATCGTCGCCCCGGCCACGCAGCGCGCCGGTTTAAAACAAGGCCTCAAGATCGCCGAGGGCGTCAACACCGCGCGCCACCTCGCCTGCACCCCGCCCAACGTCGCAAACCCCAAATACCTCGCCAACTACTGCAAGAACCTGGCGAAAAAGAGCGGGCTTAAGTGCACCGTCATCGACGCGAAGAAGGCCAAGGAATTGAAGATGGGCGGCCTCCTCGCCGTCGGGGCCGGGGGATCGACGCCGCCTTGCATGGTGATCCTCGAGCACGCGCCCTCCGGCAAGGCCAAGCAGAAACCGCTCGTGCTCGTGGGCAAGGGCGTGACCTTCGACACCGGCGGCTACTCGCTCAAGCCCGACGGCGGCAAGGGCATGAAGTACGACAAGTGCGGCGCCATGAACGTCATCGGCGCGATGCAGGCCATCGCCAACCTCAAGGTCAAGCACCGCGTCGTCGGCATCGTCGGCCTGGCCGAAAACATGATCGATCGTGAGGCCTACCGCGTCGACGACATCCTCACGTTCTGTAACGGCGTGACCTGCGAGATCACGAACACCGACGCCGAGGGCCGGCTCGTTCTCGCCGACTGCCTGGCCTACGGCACGAAGACGTACAAGCCCGCGGCCGTCGTCGACTTCGCCACGCTCACCGGCGGGGTCGTCGTCGCCTTCGGCAAAAAAATCGCCGGCGTCTGGTCCACCAGCGACGAACTGCTCGCCAAGGTCGAGGCCGCCGGCCAAACCGTCGACGAACCCGTCTG
The DNA here is from genome assembly GCA_049605275.1 of Phycisphaeraceae bacterium. Lineage (GTDB taxonomy): Bacteria > Planctomycetota > Phycisphaerae > Phycisphaerales > Phycisphaeraceae > JAHQVV01. The sequence goes on along the minus strand of JBMYUK010000527.1, from coordinate 780 downwards.
GCAGCTGCCCCTCGACGACGACTACCGCAAGATGATGCAGGCCAAGCACGCCGACCTGCACAACTCCGCGCCCGTCCGCGAAGCACACGCCACCCAGGGCGCCGCCTTCCTGTCTTACTTCGTCGGCAGCGACGCGCCCAAGCAGCTGCCCACCACCCCCTGGGTCCACGTCGACATCGCCGGCACCGCCAACACCGACGGCAACACCCTGATGGAAAAAGGCCCGACCGGCTTCGGCGTCCGCCTCGCCACCGAACTGGCCGCGGCGATGTGAGGCCCTGAGACAGAGGTCCCCTGGTGCGTGAGTTCTCGACGAATCCAAGCGATCCGCCCGATAATAATTGCTAAGCTCTTCGCCCCACGAAGCGTCTGAGGCAATGCCGCTTCGACATCCTGATCCTTTTCAAGGAGGAACCGATCAGTGCAGACACTCTCCCGCGCATCAACCCACACCATGCCCAAAGCCATCATCTTCGACTTCGACGGCGTCATCGTCGACTCCGAACCGCTGCACTATCAAGCCTTCGTCCTCGTCGGCAAGTCACTCAACTTCGAGATGACCTGGGAGCAGTACCTCAATCAGTACATCGGCTTCGACGACCGCGACGCCTTCCGCTACATGCTCCACCAGGCCATCGAGGGCGGACACACCCCCGACATCGACGACCTCGACGCCACGATGGATGCGCTGATCGAGAAAAAACGCCTCGCCTTCGAAGCCATCGCCGAGACCGGCACGCACGCGATCCTCGGAACCTGCGAGCTGATCGAGGAGGCCCA
>JBMYUK010000526.1:0-1926 GCA_049605275.1 Phycisphaeraceae bacterium | reverse complement strand
GAAGCGACCCCCACGTCGTCGCCATCGTCGAAGACTGCCCGCTGCTACTCGAAAGTAAACTCGACCAAGACTGCGACGCCCTCGTCTTCGTCGACTGCCCGGACGCGATACGCCTCGCCCGGGTCGCCGAGTCGCGCGGCTGGGACGAGGCCGAACTGAAAAAACGCGACCGCCAACAAACCTCGCTTGACACGAAGCGCCGAGCGGCCGATTATGTCATCAGCAACGGCGGAACACTGGCTCATACCCGCGAGCAGGTCCGGCTCACGCTCCAACAAATCACCGCCGCAAAGCGCACTTAAAACGCTTTCACCCCGATCCCCTGCCGACCCTCCCGCTCGGCGACCCGCCTAAGATCACTCTCCGAGCTTCGGCACAACCCCGTAAACCAACCACTCTGCGTCCGAGCACGAGCCTCGGCAAGATTCCCTCCCCTTCCTGTCCGCGATCGATCGATCCATCCGGGCACGGCAACACGCCTCAGGAACGCCGTCTATGGCCAGCAAATCCACCAAGAAAAAAACCACGAAGAAAACCACCAAGCGACAAAGCGACGCGCCCGTCCAAACCGACGAGCAACTCGACGCCGAGGCCCAGTCCCGCTACGACCAGGCCAAGCACAGCGACCTCACCGTCAAAGACCTCCAGCAGATGGACGTCGAAGAACTCCACGAAGTCGCCCAAACCGAAGGCTTCACCGACTATAGCGGCATGTCCAAGCAGGAACTCATCTTCAAGATCCTGCAGACCCACATCGCCGGCCAAGGCCTCATGTACGGCGAAGGCGTCCTCGAAATCCTCCCCGACGGATTCGGCTTTCTCCGAAGCCCCGAGTACTCCTACCTCGCCTGCCCCGACGACATCTACGTCAGCCCGTCACAGATCCGACGCTTCGGGCTCAAGGTCGGCCACGTCGTCCAAGGCACCATCCGACCGCCAAAAGAGTCCGAACGCTACTTCGCGCTCCTCCGCGTCGACGCCATCAACGGCCAAGCCCCCGAGAAACTCAACGACCTCATCCCCTTCGAAGACCTCACCCCGCTTCACCCCAAAGACCGCTTCATCATGGAGACCACCGAGGACAACCTCGACATGCGCGTCGTCGACCTCGTCGCGCCCGTCGGCAAGGGTCAGCGCGCCCTCATCGTCGCCCCCCCGCGCACCGGTAAGACCGTCCTCCTCCAAAAGATGGCCAAGTCCGTCATCACCAACTTCCCCTCCTGCAAGGTCTTCGTCCTCCTGATCGACGAACGACCCGAAGAGGTCACCGATTTCAAGGCCAACGTCCCGGCCGAGGTCGAAGTCGTCGCCTCCACCTTCGACGAAAACACGACCCGACACGTGCAGGTCTGCGAGATGGTCATGGAGAAGTCACGCCGAGCCGTCGAGTACGGCGACGACGTGGTCATCCTCATGGACTCGATCACACGCATGGCCCGGGCCTACAACTCCGAGATGCCGCACTCCGGCAAGATCCTCACCGGCGGGCTCGACTCCAACGCCCTGCAGCGACCCAAGAAATTCTTCGGCAGCGCCAGAGCCATCGAAGGCGGGGGCTCGCTCACGATCATCGCTACCGCACTCACCGACACCGGCTCCAAGGCCGACGACATCATCTTCGAAGAGTTCAAGGGCACCGGCAACAGCGAACTGCACCTGGACCGACGGCTCGTCGAAAAACGCGTCTACCCCGCGATCGACATCTCCGCCTCCGGCACGCGTCGCGAGGAACTGCTCATGGACGAACAGGAACTCAAACTCGTCTACCGCCTCCGCAAGGTCCTCGCCGACATGAATGTCGTCGAAGCGATGGAACTCTTAAAAGGCCGACTCAGCAAGACGACGACCAACGCCGAGTTCCTGCTCACCATGTCCATGGAAAGCTGACCGTCCGACGCTCATCGAGTTTTAGCGCAGGTTTAACAC
>JBMYUK010000525.1:0-1946 GCA_049605275.1 Phycisphaeraceae bacterium | reverse complement strand
AAACGACCGCGCCCTACGCCATCATTCTCCGCGGCGTCGTTCACGAACGCGCGATGTACGGCCCGAAGCTCGAACTCGCCGCAGACCTCACCGTCATCCCCGGCGACCAGGGCTTCATGCTCAGCGACACCGTCACCAACCGCGGCGGGCAAACGGCCGAGATTTGTTTGCTCTACCACATCAATCAGGGAAGGCCGATCCTCGACAACGGCGCAAGACTCGTCGGCGCGTTCGCCGAGTCCGCGCCGCGCGACGAAGGCTACGCCGACATAGCCATCAAGCAGTTCGATCGCTACGGCAACCCCCGGCCCGGCAGCCCCGAAGAGGTCTTCTTCATCGACCTCGAGCCCGATCGTGCCGGCCGTGTCGCCGTGATGCTTCACAACAAGAAGAAGACGCTGGGCATGCAGGTCGGCTGGAACAAGAAGCAGCTGCCGCTCTTCACGCTGTGGAAGGCGCTGCACGACGAGCGCGACGGCTACGTGACGGGGCTAGAACCTTGTACGACCTACCCGATGCCCCGGCCCACCGAACGCGAAGAGGGCCATCTCCTCGAACTTAAGCCCGGCGGCAGCTACAAGACGCAACTAGACTTTGACCTTTTCAATGACAAGACATCGATCGCGAAGGCGATGTCGCGGATTTAGCCTTCCCAAGGGACCGACGACATGAGATGCGTTCTATTTTCTATCTGCCACTTTTTCCTGCCGACGCTCGCAACGGTGTGCCTGGCTGCTGCCGACCGCCCGCCCAACGTCGTGATTCTCTACGGCGACGACATCGGCTACGGCGACGTCGGCGTCTACGGCTCGACCATGATCCCAACCCCGCGCATCGATCAACTCGCGGCAGAGGGCCTGCGCTTTACCGATGGGCACTGCGCCGCGTCGACCTGCACGCCCTCGCGATACGCGCTACTCACCGGCGAGATGGCGTTTCGTCAGCCCGGCACGGGTATTGCGCGGCCCAACGAGAACATGCTCATCAAGCCCGAACGCTTCACGCTGCCCGATCTTTTCAAAAAGGCCGGCTACGCCACCGCGGTCATCGGCAAATGGCACCTCGGGCTCGACGATGAAAAGCCGATCCAGTGGAACGGCACGATCGATCCTGGGCCCGAAGCCATCGGCTTCGATCACCACTTCCTCCTGCCGACCACCAACGACCGCGTCCCCAGCGTCTATGTTAGTGGCGGCAAAGTGCTCGACCTCGACCCCGACGATCCGATCACGATCAGCCCCAAGCCGCTCGGCGACGACGTGCCCGGCACCGCGTATCCCAACGGACGAACCCATCCCGAGGCGATGACCAAGACGCCGGGCGACCACCAGCACGCCTGCTCGGTCATCAACGGCATCGGCCGGATCTGGTTTATGAAAGGCGGCAAGAGCGCGCTTTGGAAAGACGAAAACGTCGCCGACGACTTCGTACGCGAAGCGGGCGAGTGGATCGAGGCGAACAAGGACGAGCCGTTCTTTTTGTTCTTCCCGACGAGCGATATCCACGTCCCGCGCTGGCCGCACGAGCGCTTCCGCGGCACGAGCGAGCTCGGCCTGCGCGGCGACGCGATGGTCAGCTTCGATTGGTCCTGCGGCGCGATCCTCGACCTCCTTGACAAGCACGGGCTGGCCGACAACACCATCGTCATCCTCGGTAGCGACAACGGCCCGGTCTACGACGACGGGTACGCCGACGGCACCGCCGTCAAGAAAGCCAACGCCGCTTCGGACCGCGGTCACTTTGGCGCCGGCCCCTACCGCGGCGGCAAGTACTCGATCTACGAAGGCGGCACCCGCACCCCCTTCATCGTCCGCTGGCCGGGCAAGGTCGAGCCGGGGGTCAGCGATGCGCTGTTCTCGCACGCCGATCTGCTCGGCAGCTTCGCGGCACTCTTGAACCAGGACATCCCCGATGGCGAAGCGATGGATAGCCGAGACGAACTCGAC
>JBMYUK010000524.1:0-1971 GCA_049605275.1 Phycisphaeraceae bacterium | reverse complement strand
TATAGGGAAGAGCACAAGCCCTACGAGATGAAGCACGACACGCCCGGCGCGACCTCCGATCGCCGAGCCATGGTCGACGGATTCCGCGTCGCGCGCGAGTTGGTCAAAGACCAGGCCTGGCAGACCAACCCCCCCGGCCCGGTGAACTACAGCCCGGACAGCGTCAACCGCATCCTCGACGAGGCGGGCAACGAGACGCTAATCGAGAAAGAGAACAAGACCGAGCCAACCGGCAAGGAAGGCGAGGCGAAAGACCCGGGGGAGAACCCGCCGGAGAAGCAGGATACTCCTGCTTAAGTACGTTTTTCTTGCTTTTTCAGCCCCCAAAGCGATAATGAAAGTATGGCAAAGCCCAAAATGAAAACCTATACCATCAGCGATGGCGATATGGTCCTGACGCTTACCGAAGCGGAAGAAGGAGGCTTTGTCGTCACGTCCCCGATCGACCCCGAACTGATGACACAGGCTGAGACGATCGAAGAGGCATTTGAGATGGCACGAGATGCAGCCGCAACGCTTCAAGCGAGCCGAGTCGAGATGTTTCGTAAGATGGGCGAGATGCAGGCGGCGGGCTGATCACTTCTTCTTGATAATCGGGATGCCCAGCGTCTTGCATATCCCTTTGCCCAGTTGAGTCTTGATTTCATTGTGCCTAGGGAGCGGTACACGCTTACCCGTTTCCGGATTGACCCAGATATCGTGGTCACCGCCGTGGATGTGGAAGCGGCATCCGTGCTTCTTCAAGTGTTTTTCGAGGTCTCGGCGTTTCATTCATACACTTTAGTACACGCTTGGATAGAACGGACAATCCTGTCGGTTGGAGTGTGGATAACACGTTATCGTGTATTACATGCTCACCCACCGTGTCATCCCGTGTCTTGATGTGAACCAGGGGCGTGTCGTCAAGGGCGTCAACTTTGTCGATCTGCGCGACGCGGGGGACCCCGTTGAGATCGCTCGGCAGTACGACGAAGCCGGGGCGGATGAGTTGGTGTTTTTAGACATCACCGCGAGCCACGAGTCGCGCGAGATTACTTATGAGATGGTTCGGCGGGTGGCGGAGCAGTGTTTTATGCCGTTCACGGTGGGCGGGGGCATTCGGACGGTCGAGGATGTGACGCGGCTGATTCAGGCCGGAGCGGAGAAGGTGAGCATTAATACCGCGGCGATCCACGATCCGCAGATCGTCAGGCGCACGGCCAGGCGGTTTGGGACCTGCGCGACGGTGGTGAACATCGACCCGAAGCGCGTGCCGATCGACGCGGCGTTGCCTCGGATGCGCCGGGCCTACGGCGCGTGCTTCGAGCCGCGGGCGACGACGTTTGTGACCGATGCGACCGGCCGACGGATCGAGTGCGTCTTCGAGGTGCACAGCCACGGCGGTCGGACGCCGACGGGAATCGAGGCGCAGCGTTTTGCCGAGCAGGTCGTGGATTACGGGGCCGGCGAGATCGTGCTCACGTCGATGGATGGCGACGGCACGAAGTCGGGATACGACATCGAGGTCACGAAGCTGATCGCGGACGCGGTCGACGTCCCCGTCGTGGCATCCGGCGGTTGCGGCAGCCCGCAGCATATGATCGACGTGTTGCAGCAGACGCGCGCCGACGCGGTGTTGGCGGCGAGTATCTTCCACTTCGGCGAGTATTCGATCGCCGAGACGAAGCAGGCGATGGCGGCCGCGGGGCTGCCGGTGCGTCTGAGAGCGCTAAGCGGTTAGACTGTTCGTTTAGACAGATTCTCAAACGAAAGGCGATTCGATGCTGAGGTGGGCGCTTATCTTTCTTGTGATCGCGATCGTTGCGGGCGTGTTCGGTTTCGGCGGGATCTCGGACGCCGCGACCGACATCGCGCGCATCCTGTTCTTCGTGTTCATCGTGCTCTTTGTGCTCGGGCTGATCTTCGGGGTCAAATACAAGAAGTGACGATCCCGCGCTATTTTCCGTTCATGCACGGGGACTACGACGTCAA
>JBMYUK010000523.1:224-1998 GCA_049605275.1 Phycisphaeraceae bacterium | reverse complement strand
GTCCTACGACACGATGCTCGAAGATCGGCAGACGTCGCGCAAAGCCGACCTCGATGTCCAGGCCCGACAGGGGCTGCCACCCTTCGAAGACATGGTCCTCGAACAGTTCGTCGGGCTCATGCAGTCGGCCGAGTACAGCCTGCCGCAGAAAGCGGGCATCTGGCAACTCGGCGCCCCGCTTCTCAACGGCGTCTCGGACCAACGCGCACTCTTGTTCGAGGCCTACGCGATGATGCTCCCCTCGGTCCGCACCCAGGCCGCCGCCGAGGGATGGGGCGACGCGGTCACCGCCAACTTCCCCCAGCCCCGCGGCTTCCAGGAGTGGTACCAGCAAAACGTCGCCCGCCCCGCCCTGCCCCAGCCCGCCCAGCCCGACAGCACGCGGTAGTCGAGCGCCGCATCGGTCGTCTCCGGGCTCCCTGCAAAAACCGTCGATCGTGCAGGCCGCCGCGCTACAGTGCCCGCCCGCTCGGTTCGATAGAACAAACGGTGAAACGCCCGACCGCGCCCCTCGATAACCGAGTGTCGCCGGGACGCTTCGTCGACAATCCATTAGCTCCTTGGAAAGATGCAGCGGGCGGTCCTCAAGACGCCGCCCCTGCATCGCTTTTCTTTTCCGCCCAGCGATTATGATGGCGTTTCTATAAACGGGAGACACGCCATGCCGATCGAACTGACTTACCTCGGGCACTCCGGGTTTCTGATCAAAGACACGGACACCGACAAAGCCGTCTGCGTCGATCCGTTTCTCACCGGCAACCCGCTCGCGACGCACAAGCCCGAGGACATCCGCTGCGATTACGTCGCCCTCACCCACGGCCACGAAGACCACTTCAACGACGACGCCATCGCCATCGCAAAAAACAACAACGCCACCGTCATCGGCGCCTACGAACTCTGCGTCTACGTCAGCAAAGAATGCGGACACGACAATATCGAGCCCGGCAACCCCGGCGGCCGCGTCCACACCGACTTCGGCTACGTCGCCTTCACCCCTGCCTTCCACTCGTCCAGCTACAAGGGCATCTACATGGGACAACCCATGGGCCTCGTCTTCTCCATCGGCGGGGTCAAGCTCTATCACTGCGGCGACACCGCCCTCTTCTCCGACATGAAACTCATCGGCGAGGTCGCCAAGCCCGACATCGCGATGATCCCCTGCGGCGATCGGTTCACGATGGGGCCGGACCTCGCGACCCTGGCCGCCGAGTTCATCCAACCCAAGACCGCCATCCCGATCCATTACCAGACGTTCGACGTGCTCGCCCAATCCATCGACGGCTTCGAACCCAAGGGCGTGGCCGTGAAAGAAATGAAGCCGGGCGAGACGTGGTCGTACTCCGCCTGACGCGAGCGCGCCGACAGACACATCCGATGCCCGACCGACGCTTCACAACGCTCGGCTTTATCATGATCGACGGATCTCCCGCGACGAAGAAACGAACACACCCACGGAAACGAACCATGCGACTGATTGCAACGACCGCCCTGCTGCTCTGCCTTTCGATTACGGGTTGCCACACGCATCAGAAGTGCGACCACTGCAAGGACCGACCCGCCATGACCGAACCGACCCAGTCCCTCGGCGTGTACCGCCACGTCGTCGCCTTCCGATTCAAGGACAGCACGACGGACGCGCAGATCGAGCAGATCATCGAAGACTTCGCCGGCCTGCAGAAGGACATCCCCGAGATCATCGCCTTCGAGCACGGCAAGAACGTCAGCCCCGAGGGCCTGGACCAGGGCTTCACGCACGTCTTTCTCGTGACTTTCA
>JBMYUK010000523.1:0-214 GCA_049605275.1 Phycisphaeraceae bacterium | reverse complement strand
ACCTGCCCCACCCGGCGCACAAGGCGTTCGTCGAGAAGCTGCTGCCGCTCTTGGACGAGCCGTTCGTGGTTGATTACCTAGCGGGTTGAGCGAACGCGTTCGGAGCGTGACCATGCCGCTGCACCCGCTGGGCATCGCCTTCTATCTGACCATCGCGATTTTCCTGGGCCTTCTACTGTCGATCGGCTTCGTGCGATCGCCCAAACGCCTGCGC
>JBMYUK010000522.1:0-2009 GCA_049605275.1 Phycisphaeraceae bacterium | reverse complement strand
ATTGCCGCATCGCCAGCGTCGCGTCGGCCAAGAGCGTCACCTCGTCCGCCCGGTCGGCCCGCGAGATCGCACGCAGCACCGCCTCGCGCGCGTGCGTCGGCCGATCCGCATCCAGCATCGACACCACCGCCTGGATCGCCCCACGCTCACGCGCGATCACGTCCGACACCAACTGCTCGGCACAACGCCGACGAACCTCGGCCGTCGTCCCCCCCTCCACGATCCAATCCGTCAGCTGCTGCAGCGACGCGTTCTCGAAATCCTCCGGCACCGCCCACGCACGATCCGCAACCCCCGCCGAAAGCAACAGCACCAGCCCGCACGCGCAAGCCAACAGCACGCCAACCTTATCGGTCGCTCGCCAAAATCGGGTTGGGGTATCAGGTTTGTCCACGGTTCGGTTATCGGGCCGCGCGCGGGGCTGTTTCACCGGGCCCCGCCCCGCCTCGTTCGTCACTTATAAAGACGCACGCACAGCCTCCATCATATCGATCGGAGCGAAGTCGGCGCGACGAATAAAACCACCCCGAAAAACAAAACCCGCCCTAAGTCCGCCCGCCGAACCACCGATACCCCACCCGGGCCCTTGCCCAAACCCTACAGACCCACCCCCGCCCGGCCGATCGCGCGAAGCAAACCCGCACGAAGCCGCCGACCACGAGACAACGACCATGAACGACTGGTCCATCGCCGAACAACACGCCGAACGCGCCTGGCGACACTACGAAGCCGGACGATGGGACCACGCCCTAAGACTCCTAAGAAGAGCCCTCAACATCAACCCCGATCAGGGCGACTGGCTCTTCGGCCTCGGCCTCACCCTCGACGCGCTCAACCGACACGAAGAAGCGGTCCACGCCTACCGCAAGCTCATCGATCTCGAGCCCGACGACCACGAAGCAAGACTGCACCTGGGCATGGACCTCATCCGACTCGGCCAACCCGCCGAAGCACTCGATCACATCCACCACGCCCACGAAATCGAACCCAAACAGCACGCCTGCAACTGTCACAAAATCGCCGCACACGCCCAGCTCGGCCAACACGACCAAGCCGAACTCGTCTTCTATCTCGCCCAACAAGAAGAGCCCGACTGCCCCGTCTGCTTCGACCACATCGCACACTCCCTCGCCATCCGCGGCGAGCTCGACCGAGCCATCTGGTGCTGGATCAAAACCCGCGAGCTCGACCCCATCCACCCCCAGGCCCTCGCCAACGCCGCACGCGCCCACTGGTACCTCGGCCAACTCGTCGAAGCCAAACAACGCTTCGAACAACACCTCGACGACCAACCCGAAGACGCCGTCGGCCAACTCGAGTTCGCCTCCCTGCTCCTCGAAATCGACGACCTCGACCAAGCCCAAACCCAACTCACCAACATCCTCAAACGCGAACCCGACCACGCCACCGCGCACCACCTGCTCGGCGACCTGCACATCAAACAGAACCAACCCGAATCGGCCGTCGCCGCCTACCTCGCCGCAAGACAGCACCAGCCCGAACGCGTGGGCATCGACCTAGGACTCGCCATCGCCGCGCAGCTCGCCGGCGACCACAACGCCCGACAGCGACACCTCTTCGCTGAACTCGAACGCTCCGGCCAAGACGCTCGGCAAGTCCTCGAACTCGCGAGACAACTCCTCGACGCACAACTCGCCGAGCAGACCATCACACTCCTCACACCGATCATCGACGGCCTCGACGACCTCTTCGTCAACGACGACGCCTCCCTCGCCGAGGCACACCGCCTCCGCGCCCTCGCCTTGCTCCAGGCCAACGACCACGAACAAGCCATCGCCGACTGCCGAGAAGCCGTTCGACTCTGCCCCACCCTCACCGAGGCCTGGCTGCAACTCGTCGACAGCTACAGCAAAACGGGGCAACTGCACCGCGCGATCGTCTGCCTCAACCACGCGATCGAGCTCAGCCCCGACGACGCCGACCTGCGCAAGCTCGCCGGGAAACTGCGACGCCAGGCCATGACCCGCGGCGCACTCAAGTCGATCCGC
>JBMYUK010000521.1:0-2020 GCA_049605275.1 Phycisphaeraceae bacterium | reverse complement strand
CCGCACGGTGCGGAGGACCTCGCTCGTCTCGTCGTGCATCCGTAGCTGACCGTTGCGCAGGTGTTCGATCAGGCTGATTTTGTCGGCGGTCGATAGGCCGCTGACTAGCGGCTTGCCGTACTTCGCGAAGAACGCGCTGCGCAGTGCTGGGTCTGGGTAATAACGCAGCCACGACTTGACGCGATCGATCGTCACCGGCTGGCGATTGAACTGTTCGTCCATCCGCTTGGCCCACGCCTTGGCGTCTTTGTCGTGAGTTCGGCGCAGGTTGAACCAAGCCACCCGCAGGTCGTCGTGTTCAGCAAAGCGGTCGCCCATCTGCCCGTCCCAATAGCGCGCCACCTCGACGCGTTGTTCCGATTCCAGCCGAGTGCGAAGCACGATATCAAAGACGTGGTCCCAGTAGCGCGGACTCTCCTCGGGGCGATCGATCCGTTGCCGCCACCCGAAGCCGCCGACCTCGTTACAAAACGCAAGCAGCTTGCCTTGGTTGGGCGATCGGACGACGTAGTGATAGATCACGCTGCGCATCGCTTGGTCGGCCGCTTTGGGATTGGACTTGCGAAACTGCACCGCGGTGCGCCACTGGTACGCCGCCGCCTCGGCGAAGTCGCCGCGCTTCTGCATCGCCTCGGCGAGTTGGGTAAGCGCCGTGCCCGAGTTCGCTTCGCCGACGTAGGCCTTGTCCTTGACCATCTTGGCCCAGACGGCCAGGCCTTGTTCGTCGTTGCCGTTTTGCATGTGGCATTGACCGATGTAGTACATCGCGGCCGCGGCGTAGCGCACATCGTTCGGGAAGTAATCGACGACGTCCTGATACGCCTTGATCGCCGTGTTCCGCTTCCCCGCCAAGTGCAGGCAACGCCCCATCCGCAGGAGCACGTAGGGCAACGCCTGGCCCTGAGCGAACTCGATCGAATAGGCTTTATACGCCGCGTAAGCCCCGGGATAATCTTTCTCGATGAACAGTTTGTCGGCGTCCTCGACCGCGATCGCCTCGAACGTATCGAGCTTGGCAAAATCCTCCGCGGGGTAGAGAACCTCTTTCGCGTACGCGGAGGGACTGAAAACCAGCACCGCCGAAGCGATACACAACAGCATGTAACGAAAAGAGAGGCCGACAGCCATAAGGTCCTTCAATAACGAGTTATTGCACGCTCACGCACGCGCTTCGCAAACACCCCGCCAGTGTACGCTCATTTCTAGAGCGTTGTGAATACGACTTGCCCATCGGTTGTCGCATTACGCCAGCGCGCCGGGCCGCTCGCATCCAAGTCGACCGGGAATGTGCAGATTGATTCATCGATGCGCAAAATCAATCAATCGCCCGACTTGCGCTCCGGCGCGTAGCCGCGATACCAAACCGGCAGCATCACCAGCACCGGGAGGAACGGTGTGAGCAGCATCAGGTACTGATTCACCCCGCCGATTGCGCGGCGCGCAGCGTCGCCGGTCAACGCAAGGCCCTGCGCGGCGTAGAAGTCCGCGACACGTTCGACCGCGGTCAACCCCAGCGTCGCCACCTGCGTCAACCACACCACCAACACCGCGAAGAGCACCCAACGCTTCGATGCATTGAGCACCGGCCAAGCGGTCAGCCCGATCAAGACCCCCAGCAGCAGCGCGTTCCAACCCGTTTGGTACAGGCCGTCGACGCGTAGCGAGAGCATCCGTCCTTCGCCGCGTGGCGAGGCGAGCCCGCTGTTGACGACCAGGGTGTCGCCGTCCAACTTGATCGCGCGTTGCCCCGAGCTGTCGATGAAGTGCCGCAGGATCGGCGAACTCGCCCTTGCGACCGATTCCAGATAAGGCTGGCGGAACACGAACCACGCGGCGAGGCAGAACACGAAGACGAACGCGACGCGCACCAACTGCTTCGCACGCAGCCGCGGCAGCTGATTACGCAGGTCTTGTGGAGGCCCAGCCATACCAAACACTCCCGACGACGACGACGATCAGCCCAATAATCAGCCTGACGACAACAACGATCAGCCCGACAACGACAACGATGACAACAACA
>JBMYUK010000520.1:0-2030 GCA_049605275.1 Phycisphaeraceae bacterium | reverse complement strand
AGAGCGGCGAACCGCTGGCGAGCGCAAAGGCGTACAGCTTCGACCCTCGGCTCGGCGGTTTGACGCTGCGCGACGGGCTGAACGACGAGCGGTGGCGCGTTCGGGCGAAAACGATCGAGCTGTTGCGATGCGTTTCTCAATACCAACCAGTCGAATCGTTCGATCCCGACGCGATAGATCGGGCGAATCGACTGCTTTGCACGTATTGCCGGGCCCTTATTGATAAACAATTACCAACAATGGATTTAATTCTGAAATAACGCTCTACAGGCCTAGTCAAACCGCGCCGCGCACGCTAGTATCGGAGCTCCGAGTCGTTTTAAACTTTCACCAAGGACCCCCGACTATGAAGCTTCTCCTCCCCTTCCTCGCCGTCTTCTGTTTTGCGCTCGCCGGTTGTCAATCGACCGGCAGTGCGTGTTGCGGTTCGTGCGGCGGCCACGGCCACAGCCACGCGACCGATTGCTGCGGCAGCTGCGGCAAAGACAAGGCCAAGTGCTGTGGCAAGTGCGACGACACCTGCGGCGGCGAGAAGAAGTGCTGCGGCAAGTGCGACAAAAAGTAAGCCGATCGTCGGCTCGGCTCCGGCTGAATGCCGACGACCCAAGCGATCAAAGCAACGCTCGTTCACGCGGGCGTTGTTTTTTTACAGCCAGCCGCGGCGCTTAAACCACACGAGCATGAACACCACGATCCCGATACACGCGAAGCAGAATCCCGCGAATGCGCCGGGCGCACGCAGGTACGGGATCTCCTCGAAGTTCATCCCGAAGACCCCGGCCAAAAACGAGATCGGGATAAACAGCGCCGCGACGATCGTCAACACCTTCATCACTTCGTTCATCCGGTGGCTGGCCATGTTGACCCACGCGTCGGCGAGGCCCTGGGTCAGTTCGTGATAGGTCTCTAGGAGTTCGATCGCCGCGACGGCGTGTTCGCCGACGTCGCGCATGAACACGCGCGTCTGCTCGTCCATGAGGATGTTGTCCTGTTCGAGGATGGAGCGGATGAGCTCGCGCATCGGGCCGGCCTCTTTGCGGAGAAGCATGAGCTCGCGTTTGAGACGGTGGATGTCATGGATGATGGTGTTGTCGTTGCCGCGGACGGGGTCGAGGATGCGGTCTTCGATTTCGTTGATGCGGTCGGCGTAGCCGTCGAGCAGGGGAAAGAGCCCGTCGATCATCGCGTCGAGCAGGGCGAAGAGAAGGTAGCCCGGCCCGCGCTCGTGGAACCGGCTGGTGGGGTTTTTGATCCGCTCTCGGACGCGCTCCCAGACGTCGCCGCCGCGCTGCTGGATCGTGATGACGGTGTGGGGTCCGGCGAAGAGGCTGACCTGTTCGGAGATCAGGCCTTTGTCCGGGCCGTCCTGATAGATCATGCGCGCGGCGAGGAAGTAACGCGGCCGACCGATCTCCGGCTTGCCGTAGGTTTCGACCTTGGGCCGGGACGCGGCGTTGACGACGTCTTCCATTGCGAGCGGGTGCAGTTCGTAATGCTTCGCGAGCGCGGAGAGGACATCGGGGTCGTGCGTGCCGACGATGTTGATCCAGCGGACCAGGGTCCAGTCGGGTCGGCCGGCCTGGAGCAGCGCCTTGAAGTCTTGGATGTCGTCTTGTCGTTCGACCCGACCGCCGCCGTAGTCGATGACGCTGATGTCGGCGGGCTCGCGCTGGTCTCTGAGTTGCTCGGCGATCTGCTCGGGCGTGAGGCCGGGCACGCCGCCGACGGTGACCTGTCGCTTGGGCCGAAGCAGCGACATGGGCAGGGTGATCGGTGTGGTGGCGGCCGACGCGGCGGTCTTCGCGGCGGACTTGACAAGGTTCTCGATCGCATCGGTCGGCTTGGGCATCGTGCTATCGTAATCGACTGGCCGGCCGCGGGGCCAGCGCGTCTAGCGCGTTATAGTGGTTGGTAGGACACGCTTCTAGGAGACACGCCATGCGCTGGTTTGGAACCGTTTACATCCCGATGATGGCCGTGCTCGGCCTGCTGTTCATCGTGCTGTCGTTTTTCATCGAGAAAGGCGAGAA
>JBMYUK010000519.1:0-2033 GCA_049605275.1 Phycisphaeraceae bacterium | reverse complement strand
ACGCCCGGTTTCGATGTCGAGTTCGAGCCGAGCGCGTTGTACGAAGACGCTCGGCTATTCGCCGATCGCGATCACGAGATCAACGGCATCGACGCGGCCGGTATCCACGGCTTCCTGCTCGGCGGCGACGTCGTGCGGATGCCTGCGGACGCGCAGACGGGGCTGAACCCGCGAACCGGCCAGCGACTGCAACTGGAAATCGAACTGTCGACGCTGTCCGACGTCTACCTGCTGGTGCGATCGGACCACGTGCTGGGCGATTGGCTGAACCGCGAATATGAATTCACCGGGCTCGAGACCGGCGTGGACTTTGTCGGTCACGCCGACGGCACGGATTATGCGGGCGGCGTTGGCCCGGGCCGAAGCGTCGATCACGAGCACGAGATCTGGAAACGGAAAAAACCAGCCGTCGGCCGCGTCGTCGTCGGCGGTCCGATGTCCAAGTCGATGTACGCCGTCGTTGCCGTCCCCCACCGCACCACGAACCCATGAGGAAAAAGCTCGCGTCTCGATATCCCGTGCGATTTAATTCACTCGACCATCTAACTGTCTTTTCACTTTACCTAGGAGGTATACCATGCCGCTTTCACCACGCCTCGCAAACGCTCCACGAAAGATGCTGTTTTCGCTTGCCGGACAGCCACAACGCTGCTCGCACTGTCGGCCGCGCCTGTGTCCGCCGCGACGCTGCCCGCAACGGGTCTGACCCTGCACCTCGACGCCGGCCAGGGCGTCACGTTCGACGGCAGCAACAACGTCTCCAGTTGGGCCGACCAATCGGGCAACACCAACGACTTCACGCAGGCGAACGCCGCCTTCCAACCCACCTACGTGGCGAATAACGCCGGCTTCAATAACCTGCCGACGTTCAGCTTCGCCTTCGACGACACCGGCGAGACAAACACCGGCAGCTTCCTGAGCCGATCCGACTCGCTCGGGTTCACCGGCAACCCCGCGATGACCGTGTTCGTCGTGATGGCGGCGACCGGCGAGCGGCCGTTCCAGTTCGGCGACACCGGCGCGAGCAACGGCGGCGAGGTCGCCGGCTTCGACGCCGACGCGAGCTGGCGCTTCAACAACGGTTTCCGACAGTACGCCAACGACAACATCGACGACGGCACGCTGGCCATCGGCACGTGGTGGAAAGACACCGGCGACTTCTACGACGAGGTGCTCTTCGCGAAGAACGGCCCCACGCCCGCAACAGCGACCAGCGCCAGCGGCACGGCGAGCACCACGGAACTCAACATCCCAACCGCGGGCTCGGCCGACGGGCTCGGCGCCGCCGTCGGCATGGGCTGGGGCAGCGACCAGGGCCTCGACCAGCCGTACAACGGCATCAACGGCGACATCGCCGAGCTGATCGTCTACGACCGCGCGCTTTCGGAAACCGAGCTCAACGAAGTCGGCTTCTATTTGCAAGAGAAATACGGCGTTGCCGGCAACTTCGTGCCTGAGCCCGGTTCGCTGGCGCTGCTGGGCGCGGGCGGGCTGCTCATGCTCGCGCGTCGCCGCAGGGCCTGACACCCGACCCTTCTAAGCGTCTGCCCGCTGATTAACGTCGGCCGGGCAGGCTTTGACCGCCCACACGCTTGACTCAGGAGGTTTGCGTGATGCCTGCACAAACACGCCCCCGACGGGGCTTTACGTTGATCGAATTACTCGTTGTCATCAGCATCATCGCTCTGCTGATCGCCATCCTGCTCCCGGCGCTCAGTAAAGCCCGCTTCACCGCGGTGGTGATGCAAAACTCGACCCAACAGCGCGGCAACTTCCAGGCCTTCTACATGTACGCCGAAACCAACAAAGGACAGATGCCCGGCCTTGAAAACCGCACCGGACAGGCCGCCCTCATCCCCGCGACGCGAGGCGGCCGGCAAACCTCCTCCGCCAATCGCGACGGCGACTGGCCCGCGGCACGCTTCGCGCTCATCGTCGACAACGACTGCGTCGCACCCGACTACGTCATCAACCCCGGCGAGATCGCGCCGCGCGAGCCCTGGACCTTCGGCCAAGACGGGCTCGACAGCAAC
>JBMYUK010000518.1:0-2035 GCA_049605275.1 Phycisphaeraceae bacterium | reverse complement strand
TGCTGCTCATCGGCGCAGGAATCGGGCTCGTCCACGGCGTCCTGATCGGCTACGCGAACATGCAGCCGTTCATCGTCACGCTCTGCGGGCTCATGGGCTACCGCGGGCTCGCGCGACTCGTCTCCGACGACCGACCGCTCGGGCTCGGCCAGCACCACGAATCGATCCGCTACCTCGCCGACGGCGAACCCCTGTCCGTCCCCGTCCCGTTCATCGAATCGATCGCGGGCACCGGCGACACCGGCGGCGGGTTCTTGAGCTGGGTCGCGATCCCCATGCCGCTGATCGTCTTTCTCGCGCTTTCGGTCCTCGGCGCGATCCTGTTGCACAAGACGGTGCTCGGGCGCTACCTCCTGGCCATGGGACGCAACAGCGAGGCCGCGCGATTCTCCGGCATCGACACCCGGCGCATGACCGTGGTCGCCTACGTCCTCTGCTCCGTGCTCGCGGCGCTGGGCGGCGTCCTCTTCGCGCTCGACCTCGGATCGATCCAACCGTCCAACTCCGGCAACTTCTACGAGCTCTACGCCATCGCCGCGGCGGTGCTCGGCGGCTGCGCGCTGCGCGGCGGCGTCGGATCGATCGCCGGCGTCGTCGTCGGCACGGCCGTGATTCGCACGCTCTACAACGCCATCAACCTGCTCGATAAACCCGCGTACTGGCAATTCATCATCATCGGCCTGGTGCTGCTCGTCGGCGTCATGATCGACGAGATCGGCCGACAGGTCATCAACCGCGTCAAGACCCGCCGGCGAAGAAAGATGCTGACCAAGTAGCGCGACGCATCGCATCTCGGCTACTCCGATGCCGTTTCCGCGGCGTCTAATAAGTCGATCAACACCGCGATGTCGTCGAAGCGCGTCGTCAGGTGCTCGGGCGCGCCGGGCGTCGTCGTGACGGGGATGTAGCGTTGATCGTCGGGCAGCAAGCCAATCAGATCGATGTGCCGCTGAACCCGCGCCATGATTCGATCGCGGTTCTCGCCGATGAATTGCTCGCCGAGCGCTTCGACGCCGACCAGCGCCTCGGCCTTTGTCCGCGCGTCGTCGACGCCGCGCGGAAACGTCCCGCCGTCCATCGCGAACAGCCAACGATCGAACCGCTTCCACGCCTCGCGATCGATCACGCCGACCGCCAGCGACAGCATCGCCAAGTCGTAGCTGCCTTCGAAGCGCGGGTTCGTCGACGAGGCGTGGGGGTTGTCGTCGACGTAGATCGACATCGGCAACGGCACGAACACGAACCGCGACGGATCGTCCTCGATCGCACGCTCCAGCAGTCCGTGCAGCGTCTTGCAGTGCGGACACGCGTAATCGAACAGCACCGCGACGATGCGCTCGGCGTCCGGCTCGCCGAGGTAAGGCACGTCCTGCAGCGCAAACTGAAGCTCGCCGCCGAACACGCCGACGTAGCGGACCCCGTCGATCCATTTGTCGCCGTCGCGATCGGCGAAGGGATTGTCGATGCGCCGCGGCTGGATCGTTGAAGGCGTTCGGGCGTGTCCGAGATGCAGGACCGCCAACCCGCTGATCGCGATGACCAGCGACACCGCGGCGGGCTTGATCGTCGCGCGTCGGATCGCCGTCCGCAGGACGAGCACGCCGATGACCAGGCCCAGCGCGTGAGCGGTCATGCACAGCGGGCAGATCGCTCGGATCGCAACGACCTGCACCGCCGCGTAATACACCGCGGCGAGCAGCACCGACCACCCCCCAATCGTAAGGAGGTGCACACCAAGCCGAGACGCCCAACCGCCGCGCCCGCTCAGCACGAGACCCGCGATAAGCATCGCGTAAACAAGGCTGCCGATCGCGCTGGTCGGCACGCCGGCGATCTTCGACCACCTGCTTCCGAACACTTCGCCGCAGCCCGACCCTTCACCGCAGCCCGCGACGGCGGTGGCGTCGATCGCGTCGAGCAACGCCGTGCCGAGTCTGGCGAGGGCTGGCGACACGGTGACGCTGACGATCAATGCGTCGGAGGCTATCGAGCAGCCCGTATGCGGAGCGTTGATGTCGGGAGGGGTGGCGGTGGG
>JBMYUK010000517.1:0-2038 GCA_049605275.1 Phycisphaeraceae bacterium | reverse complement strand
CCATGCCGGCAGCGATCGCGTGGTACAGGAACGAGGAGTGCATGGCTTCACGCACGCGGTTGTTGCCACGGAATGAGAAGCTCAGGTTGCTCACGCCGCCGCTGACCAACGCTCCGGGGCAACGTTCCTTGATCTGTTTCGTCGCCTCGATGAAGTTGATCGCGTACTCGTTGTGCTCCTCGATCCCGGTAGCCACGGCGAAGACGTTGGGGTCGATCGCTTGTTTTTCGTTGGCGGCGACGGTGTATCGCGCGAGTCTGAGCGCGGCGCAGGCGACGTAGATGAGCGCGACGATCAGCGCGAGTCGGCCGAAGAGGTGGTCGTCGGAGTGGGAGAAGTAGGGGACGCCGGGGTCGATGAGTTTGATGGCGATGAAGGCGGGCGCGACGCCGAAGGTGACCATGTCGGCCATCGAGTCGAGCTGTGCGCCGAACGCGCTGGTGGAGTTGGTGAGCCTGGCGACGCGGCCGTCGAACCCGTCGAAGACCATACCGGCGAAGATGGCCATGGCGGCGAAGGTCAACGGGGTCCAGTTGAAGGGGAAGTCGGCGTCGGCGGGCAGGGCGGCGAAGAAGACGGCGAGGAACCCGCAGAGCACGTTCGCGAGCGTCAGCATCGTCGGGAAGACACTGATCGGCAGCTTGCGGACGCGGCGTCTGCGTCGTCGGCGCTTGGGCTTGGTCGGCTTCGTCGCGTTTGTCGTCTCGTCGATGTCGTTGGGCAGGCGTGCGACCATCGGTATAGTTTAGTGAAGAGCCGCGTCGTGTACAGATGTGGTGCGATCCGAGCTTCTGCTCACCCCGGCTGAAAGGGCTGCTCCGATGAAGAATCCTCTTGTGTTGTTGTTACTGTTGAGCGCGTTGGTCTTGTGTCCGGTTGTTGCGAGCGAGCGGGTGATCGCCGAGCCGATCGATCGGCCGAACATCATCTTTCTCTTGAGCGACGACCAGCGTGACGGCGCGTTCGGCGCGATGGGGCATCCGTTCGTGCAGACGCCTCACACGGACAAGCTGATCGAAGGCGGCGTGCGTTTTGCGAACACGTACGTCGCCTCGCCGGTCTGCGCGCAGAGCCGGATCAGCTTGTTCACGGGTGTGCCCGAGCGGGTGCACGGCGTGGGCTTCTCCTCGATCTACCAACTCACCGACGAGCAGTGGTCGCACAGCTATCCGGCGCTCGTGCGCGAGGCGGGCTATCACACCGGCTTCATCGGCAAGTTCGGCGTGCTGTATCACACGTTCGATGCCGAGGCGGCCTTCGACTTCTGGTACGCGCACCGCGGCTGGACCAAGTTTTTTCCGAAGGACCACAACCACCGCGACACCAAGCCGTATCACGACGCGGAGAACGACATCATCACGCCGATCATGGGCGAGGCGGTCGAGCGCTTTCTCGAAGAGCGACCCGACGATCGGCCGTTCTGCCTGTCGGTCAGCTTCAACGTCCCGCACGGCTCGCAGACGACGACCATGTATCACGGCTACAAGGGCTGGGCGAAGATGCTCCGCCCGGCGAACGAGAACCCCAAGCTCAAAGGCCATCCGATCTACGACACCCTGTACCGCGACATCGGCATCCAAATCCCCGAGGACACCGGGACCGATCCGTATCGCTTTATCCCCAAGGCGGTGATGAACCAGGACGCAGGCCGACGCAACCGGACGTATCCCTACGCGTACGACCCGGACACGTGCCTCGAACATCACGTGCGGTACTACCAGACGATCACGGGGATGGACAAGGTCGTCGGCGAGATCGTCGCGGGGCTCGCGAAGCGCGGCCTCGACAAGAACACGGTCATTATCTTCGGCAGCGACCACGGACTCTTGATGGGCGAGTTGGGGATGGGCGGCAAGGCGCTGTTGTACGACCTGTCTTGCAAGATCCCGTGCTTCATCTATGACCCGACGCTCGACGCGGACGCGCGCGGCCGATCGCGGGAGCACCTTGTCTCGAGCCTGGACCTGACGCGGACGATCCTGGACTACGCGGGCGTGCAGGCGCCGCCGTGGATGTCCGGCGACAGCCTCCGCCCGCT
>JBMYUK010000516.1:0-2046 GCA_049605275.1 Phycisphaeraceae bacterium | reverse complement strand
CCATGCCGGGCGGAGCCATGATCTCCACGCCGACCGGCACCGCCTGAACTTCGATCTCGATCTCCTTGTCGTCCAGCCGACCCTCGCGCAGCATCTTGCGAAACTTCTGACGGGTGTCGCTCATGTCGGATTCGCCCTCGGCCGTGAATCCGACGCCGCGTGAAGACG
This sequence comes from Phycisphaeraceae bacterium, assembly GCA_049605275.1. Lineage (GTDB taxonomy): Bacteria > Planctomycetota > Phycisphaerae > Phycisphaerales > Phycisphaeraceae > JAHQVV01. The sequence goes on along the minus strand of JBMYUK010000516.1, from coordinate 1,878 downwards.
GTGGCAGCAGGGCATCGAGCACCGCCGCGAGGTCCGCATCGATGACACGCCGTACCTCCGCAAGCCCGCAGTGCTCATCACCCGCGGGTTGACGCTGCATCAGATCGGGCTCTTGCTCTATCACTTGACCGAGGATTCGCCCTACACCGCCGAGGCGATCCAGCTGCGCACCCCGCCGGGCGAGACCGCGGGCAACCGCTGGGACGCCGATGTCACCCTGACCTACCTGATCTACTCGCCTCAGTCCTCCGCCAGGGCCGACCGATGAAGGGGATACCGACGATGTTGAACTTCACACGCATGCGACTCATCCTGCCCCTGCTCCTCGGCGTCTTGACGCTGGCGGGCTGTAACGATCCCGGATCCAAACCCGCGGTCGATCTCGAAGAGGACTATCGAACGATCGACGCCGGCCCGCTGCGCGACACCGACGCTGCGCGCGTAGCGAACGCCGAGGGACTCGAGCACCTCGACCGGGGCGAACTCTACCAGGCCGAGCAGGCCTTCAAACGCGCGATCGAAGCGGACCTGACCTTCGGTCCGGCGCACAACAACCTCGGCAAGCTCTATTTCCTCCGGCGAAACTTCTACCTCGCGGCGCTCGAGTTCGACCAGGCGATCGACCTCATGCCCAAGCACGCTGCGCCGCACAACAACCTCGGCCTGACGCTGCTCGAAGCCAACAAACTCGACGACGCGATCGAGTCGCTCCGCAAAGCGACCACGCTCGACCCGCTCACGATCGATTACCAAGCCAACCTCGCCCGAGCCCTCACCCAGCGCGGCGACCAGAGCGAAGAACTCATCACCCTCCTCCGCGCCGTCGCCACGCTCGACGAACGCGTTCAATGGCGCACCTGGGCGAGCCACCAGCTCGGCACGATGGGGCTCGACGCGGATCAGCCGTAATTCCGCTAAGCCCGCTGCGCTGGCGTGACGTGCCGTGGGCGGCGCGGCCGGCCTCGTTGGCGCGACGCTCACAATCGAAACAGACGGCCGACTGCGCCGATTGCAACGCCTTCAACGCCGTTTTTCGGTGCCCAAGTGCGCGCCTGCGTCGGTGCCCTTCATCGCGTCCCGGATCGTCCCGATAACACGGGGGACTCGTCTTTTCGGGCGAGTCGCATCCGATCCAGGAGTGAGACACGATGAAGACTGCTGTTCGACGAGACGACGTGCCATGCCGACCCAGCCGCGTGCTGGCGGGTTTATTGGTTTTGATGCTGCTGATGAGCGCGGGTTGCTCGGCGGTGCGTGAAGGGCAAATCGCTTACAAGAAAGGCGATTACGTCGCCGCCGTCGAAAGCTGGCAGGCACTCGCGGACGAGGGCCACGCCCCCGCGCAGTACCTCATCGGACTGATGCACGAGCGTGGCCACGGCCTGCCGCAAGACGACGAACTCGCCGCCAAGTGGTACCGCCGCGCCGCGGACCAGGGCAACGCCGCGGCCCAGAACAACCTCGGCATCTTCTATCAGACCGGCCGAGGCGTCAGCCGCGATCTCAATAAAGCCCGAGAGCTTTATACGAAGTCTGCGGGTCAGGGCCTGCCCGATGCGCGCAACAACCTCGGAGTGATGAGCCTGTACGGCATCGGCGTCGACACCGACCGCCGCGCCGCCGCCGACCACCTGCGTTTCGCGGCGATCCGCGGCAGCGCTCAGTCGCAATACCTGTTGGGCTTGATGTATCTCACCGCCGATGGCGTTCCGCTGAACACGCGCGAGGGGACGCGGTGGATGACCGCCTCTGCCGAGCAGGGCTACGCGCCGGCGCTGTACGAACTCGCGCAGCTGCATGAAAAAGGCCGAGGCGTCGCGCGCTCGGATCGCTACGCCAAGCGCGCTTATCGCTACGCCGCGGTGCAGGGACACGCCG
>JBMYUK010000515.1:0-2048 GCA_049605275.1 Phycisphaeraceae bacterium | reverse complement strand
ATCAGCACGACCGATCGGCTCTTGTCCGCGTCGGCGACCGCGCCGGCCGCGGCGGCGCCGGCGAGTCGGCCGTCGCACTCGAGCCCGCCGTGCAGCGCCTGCCATCGCGTGAGAAGCAGGACCGCCGCGTCGTCGAGTTCGCCGAAGATCGACAGGTCGATCGGAGCGGCTCGGTGCTGCTCGAGCATGTGCTGCGCGTCGCCGAGGTCGCGGCGCAGTCGGCCGAGCACGACGCAGAGATCGACGAGCGAGCTGCCGGGCGGCGGAGTCTTGGGTTTCGACGATTGGCTCGCCGCGAGAGGCATCGCGTCTTCGCTTGTCATGCCAAGATCGGCGACGCGAGACAGACCCGCGGCGACCAATTCCCTTGGCAGCGTGGGGTGGTTTTCGAGCCAAGGCGAGAGCGACCGAACCACACCGATCGGGCCGGCGTCGAGCGCGAGTTCGATCACGACGACGTCCGCTTGCCGGCGTTCGGCGGGCGCGTCCGCTTGATCGTCTTTCGCTTCGTTGGCGGGTTCGGGTGCGATGCGTTTTCGGATGTCTTCTGCGAGGCCCAGGCCCGTGGGATCGAGAACGACGACGCGCTGGCAGCTTTCGGCGTGCCGGCGGATTATCGCGTCGTCAAAGGGCGCAAGCATCCCTATGCGCAGGATCGGCAACCGGCCCGCCAGGCCGAGTTCCGCCATCGCCTGACGCGTCCATCCGAACGAACGGCCGATCGCGATGAGCACAAGCGGCAAGTCCTCGTCCTTGCCCGGCGGATTCACGGAGTTGTTCACCCGCTCTTGCCTCGCTTGCGACAGCACGGCGGCGAGCGGGTCGATGTTCTCGCTGGCGCGCTCGGCGGTTTTCGTCTCGCCGGCTCCGGCGGGGTAGCGGTTGGCGCGACACGCGACGGTCGCCGCGCCGTGCATCAGGCTGCGCGACAGCGCGAGCGCGACGGGCCGACCCGATGCCCGGCTGATCTCCAATCCGCTGGCGGCGAACGACTTCACCTCGTCCTGCAGCGTCGGCTCGATGACGACCCAGCCCGCCCGCCGAAGCAGCGCCGTCGCCGCCTGCCCGATCGACCGGTCGCTGTCGCCGAAGCACGCGAGAACGCCGCCGGGCTCGCGCTGCATCGTGGGCCTGGTCTCGAGCAAGACGCCGGCCGCATCCACCACGCCCAAGGCCTCGAACACACCGACCGCCGAACGACCGCTCAGCCAAGCCCCCTGCAGCGCGGCGATGGCCTGCCGAGCGTCGGGCAGCGTCAGCGCTTGAACGCCCTTGTCTGAAAGGAGCGGCGCGTGGTCGACGATGAGATCGGCGTAGGGCGCGGGCCCGTCGAGTTGCGACGCGACCAGCGTGTCGATGCCCGACTCGAGGCCGGCCTTCACGATCATCTGCACGCCGCTGAGCACCGCGAAACCATCGGTCTGAATCAGGCGGGGTTGAACGGACATGATGAAACCAAACCGGCGAGCGCACAGACACTCAGACAACGCTGGTCGCTATCATCGGCCCCCGCGCAACCATGAGCAAACCCACGCCCTCAACCCGACCGCTCGATCCGACGCAACCGATCGAATCGCCGCGCGTCGTGCTGGCGGGGTGGGGGCTGGTCACGCCGCTGGGCCTGGGCGCATGGGCGACGTTTGCGGACCTACTCAAGGGTCGCACGCTGTCGGACCGCGCGAGCGAATTGCCAGCGGACATCGAACCGGTCGACCTTGCGCGATCGCTCGGATCGGTCGCGTCGGTTCAACACGCGAGAGCGGACCCGGCCGTCGAACTCGCCGAGCGTGCGGTGCGCGAGGCGGCGGCGATGGCGAACCTGTCGCCCACAGGCCTGCCGCTGTGGCTGGGCACGAGCAAGGGCGCGGTCGCTAAGCTGTCGCGCACGCTCGGGCTCGGTCGGCCGCTCGACGACGAATCCGCAGCCTGCGTCGCGCTCGGGCCGCACGCCTACCTTTCGCACGAACTCACACGGCGAGTCAAGACACAACCGATCGCTCATCACGTCGCGGCTTGCTCGTCCGGGCTCGTCGCGCTGGACGCGGCGC
>JBMYUK010000514.1:0-2055 GCA_049605275.1 Phycisphaeraceae bacterium | reverse complement strand
TTGTAGTTGCCGCGGTCGATTGACGTTTTCGTCCGCGGCCGACTGCAGACAACGCGATGGCGTAGACCAGCGCGTCGGCCAGCATGTCCAGTGAGTCGGCGAGTAGGCCGGTAGATTCAGCGAGCCAGCCGATGACTGCTTCGCCGAAGAACATCACGCCGTTGATGCAGAGGAGTATCAACAGTGCGCGGCGTTCAAGCGATGAGACGTCTTCTGATCCGCAGCCACAGCCTGACATTAAACCGGCTCCAGCTTCCCACTCACTTCATATTCTTCGACGTGGCACCAGCCCCGTTCGAGCAAGACCGGCACGCAGGGGTCAATGACCTGATAAAAAATCTGCAGGCCTTCCCGGCGGGAATCTACAACGCGTGACTCCGCCAAGCGTTGGAGCTGGTTGGACACGGCTTGAACCGTCATCGCGACCTCCTCAGCCAGATCACCGACGCTGAGTTCTCCAGACCGGATTAGGGCGTGGATGATCCGTAGCCTTGTCGGGTGCGACAGGCTTTTGAAGAGCACGGCGAGCCGAGCCGCCTCTTCAGCACCGAGAGGCGGCCGATCAGCCAACGGTGGCTTGGGGCGACATGTGTTCATTTCTTGCATTTGCGGGGCGGTCCTTGACTTCTGAACTATTACATGATAGCGTGTAACATGATGCCAATCAAGGCTGCTGGTAATTCTTCATGCAGATGAAATCTGCCATTTCGATCATGCTTGCCGTCTGGCTCGGATTCGGCGTTGGTGTTATGCCGCGCTTTCTATGCCTGTGCGGGGACGGTACCCAGACGCTCGAAGTCGGCAACCGATTCTGCTGCGATGAGATAGACAGCGATATAGACCAGTGCCCAGAAATGAGCGACCTGTCTTGCGAGAGTGAGATATGCGATCACGACGGGTGTGAAGCCACGCAGTTGCCGGCCGATGTGTTCGTGCTATTCGACCGCGTTGGGGATGACCTGACCGATCCACCCGCGATCTCAAATCAAATCGATTACGGCGTGTTCTTCACACAGACAACGCTCACTCCTCCCAACAGCCCATCTCTCCTTTGGCTCAAGTGTCCCCCTGACACCGAGCTGTCTCAGATTCGCTCGACCATCCTACGCGTGTAGCCCGGGGGTCATCCGGTTGCTGTTCTTACAACAGCAATCTGCTGTCCTGTCGGCGTTGTGATGCGCCCACCGTTGATACCCGAGCGAGTCCATTCCATGCGTCCCTATTTTCATACCCGCTGCGCCATTGTCGCGATGCTTTGCACGATCGTTGTGCTGCCCGCGTGTGCCCCGTCACCATTCGCATTCGATCCGCTCGAATCGCGACCGCTGCTCCGTGATCTACCACGGCATGCCGCACCAAGCCAGCCCGATGGCAAACCCTACAGCCGAATTCCAACACCGACTTCGGGCGAACTTTCATTACGTGACGCGTTAACGGCGGCGCTGATTCGTAACCCACGGCTGCACGCAGCCGCATGGGGTCCCCGCCTGGAAGAAGCCAAGCGTCTACAGGCCGGCCTCCTACCGAACCCCGAGGTCGGCGTCGAGTTTGAAAACTTTGCGGGGTCGGGAGATCTGAGCGGAATCGATTCACTTGAAACAACCATCGTCCTTAGCCAGCTCATCGAGTTGGGTGACAAGCGATCGCTGCGCGTCGATGTCGCTGAAGAAGCCTGGCAGGTGTCGGCCTTGGATTATGAAGCCCAACGGCTGGCGATCCTCGTCGAAACGGCTGCCCGTTTCGTGCGGGTGTTAGAAATCCAGCAGCGTGTGGCATTCGCTGAACGAGCACGCGACCTGGCTGAGGAAAATCGACGGGTGATCGACCAACGCGTGAAAGCGGGTGATGTTTCGCCGATCGATGAAATCAAGGCCCGGCTGGAGAGCGAGTCGGGTCGCATCACGGCCGACCGGCTGAAGCGCGATCTCGTTGCGGCCCGCCGCGACCTCAGCGCGATGTGGGATGAAGATGAACCCGGCTTTACCACTGCGGTAGGCTCGCTGTCTACACTTCGCGAAGTCCCACCACTCAAAGTCCTCGCCGAACAAGTTAATG
>JBMYUK010000513.1:0-2067 GCA_049605275.1 Phycisphaeraceae bacterium | reverse complement strand
CGGGTGACCAATGCGATCCCGCGCTGCCAAACTTCCAGGTCTTTGTAAGACTCGATCTTCATACCCAGGCCTCTACACCGATCACCCAAGACCCAAGACCCAAGACCCAACACCCAACACCCAACACCTATCACCCCTCAATCACTTTCAGTGCCGCGAGGTCCTGGACGTCGATGATGCCGATGGGGCGTTGGGCTTGGTCGACGATGGGGATTTCGTCGAAGCGTTTGTCGCGGACGACTTTGACGGCGTCGCGGACGAGGGCGTCGTGGTTGAGGGTGGTGGGTTGTTGGGTCATGACCCGGTCGATGGGGCCGGTCCAGACGTCGGGGCCTTGGTTGATGAGTGCGGATCGGAGGTCGCCGTCGGTGACGATGCCGGCGAGTTTACCGGCGGGGTCCACGACGAGCAGCGCACCGGCTCTTCGCAGTCCGGAGTCGTTCGCCGAGTGTTCGGCGAATTGGTAGGCGTCTTTCATGGTGGTGCCCATGGCGATGAGGGGCATGTTGGCGTGTTCGCCGGCGCACTTGAAGCGCATGGCCTGGGTGACGGGCATGAGTTGTTTGCCGAGTGCGCCGGCGGGGTGTGCTTTGTGGAAGTCGTCTGCGGAGAAGTTACGGGCCCGCATGACGGTGAGCGCGAGCGCGTCGCCGAGGGCGAGCATGGCGGTGGTGCTGGCGGAGGGTGCGAGGTTGTGCGGGCAGGCCTCGGTGATGTCGCCGATGGCGAGGGTGAGGTCGGCGAGTCGTCCGAGTTCGCTGCCGGGCCTGCCGACGATGGCGAGGGTGGGGATGTTGTCCTGCTTGAGGAGCATGGCGAGGGTGAGGACTTCTTCGGTGCCGCCGCCGTTGCTGAGGAGGAGGACGGCGTCTGCTTGGCGGACCTTGCCGAGGTCGCCGTGCATGGCTTCGACGGGGTGGAGGACGTGGCTGGGCGTGCCGGTGGAGGCGAAGGTGGCGGAGAGCTTGGCGCCGATGAGCCCGGACTTGCCGAGCCCGGAGATCACGAGCGAGCCCTTGAGCGAGGCGATGAGTTCGACGGCTTTTTCGAAGGACGCGTCGAGGGGGATCGCGCGGATCGCGTCGGCCTCGGCGTCGAGCACGGATTGGGCGAAGGCGACGGGGGGTTGGGTGTCGGGCGTTGGGTGTTGGGGATCAGCCATTTTCGTTGGTCGTTATGATAACCCGCAGCAACATGGACGAAGACGCGACGCAATCCGACACGGCGGTTTCGATCGGGGCCCCCAATCCCCAATCCCTGATTCCCAACTCCCAGACGGACTATCGCGTTCGGCTCGACGCGTATGCCGGGCCGTTGGACTTGTTGCTGTATCTGGTCAAGCGGCACGAGATCGATCTGCACGACATCCCCGTCGCGGAGTTGACCGAGCAGTACCTGCGTCACCTCGAGGTGATTCAGTCGATCGACGTCGAGTCGGCGGGGGAGTTTTTGGTGATGGCCGCGACGCTGGTCGAGGTCAAGTCGCGGATGATCATCCCGCAGACGCTGCGCGAAGGCGAGGCGGACGACGGCGAGGACCCGACGCGCGACATCGAAGAGCAGGCCGACCCGCGGTACGAATTGGTGCAGCAGCTCTTGGCTTACAAGGCGTTTAAGGACGCGGCGTACGCGCTGGACGATCGGGCGCAGGAGTGGGAGCAGCGATTCCCCGTCAGGGTCAAGGCCGGCCAGCGCCCGCCCGACGACGCTAAGCCCGAAGAGGTCACGATCGACCTCGAAGACGTCAACGTGTACGACCTGTGCGAAGCCTTCGGCCGAATCCTCGAGACGGTCGGGCACCTCGGCGACCACGCGGTGACGTACGACGACACGCCGATCTCGATGCACGCCGAGGACATCCACGATCGGCTGCGCAGCGACGCGCCGGCCGCGGGGCTCTACGACCTCTCCACCAGGGTCGCCGCCGGGGGGCTCGGCGGGACTTTCGCCTTCGAGCGCGACGGCGAGCCCATCACCCCGGACCTGCCCGCGCCCGGGACCGGGGGCTGGCAGAACTGGATCACCATCCCGTCGACCATCGAACTCGTCGAGGGCGTGCAGACCATC
>JBMYUK010000512.1:0-2069 GCA_049605275.1 Phycisphaeraceae bacterium | reverse complement strand
ATCACCAGCGAGCCGAACCCGATCACCAGAACCCTGCTCGGTCCGTACAGCAAAGACATCGGCAGCAACCTGCCCGACGACATCGAGTTCGCGACCACGCCGATGCAACTGCCGATGCTCGAAAACAAACCCGACAACCCGACCGACGGCGACATCTGGATCAACGCCGAACGCGGCCGGGTCGAGCTCTTCTTCGACGGCAAGACCACCATCATCGCGCAGCGCTCGACCAAGCTCATCACGCCGATGCCCGCGATGAACGAGTACGTCCGTTTCGCCTCGTTCATGATCCTCGGCATCGTCGCGGCCTTCCAACTGCCCGTCGTCATGCTCGTGCTCGGGTGGACGCAGATCTTCGATCCCCGCGGCATCCAGTCGCTGCGCAAGTACGCGCTCTTCGCCGCCTTCGCGCTCGGCGCGGTGCTCACCCCGGCCGACCCGCTGAGCATGCTCGTGCTCGCGATCCCGCTTTACCTGCTCTTCGAGTTCGGCCTGCTCCTGATGAAGCTGACCTTCAACAAGCGCGAACCGGACATGCCCGCGGGCTTGTAAACGCGTCTAGTCCATCGGGACTCGTCAGAACGCTTATGAGAAGCACCCATCCACAGCCGGAGACCTACGGGCTCCGGACGCGAAAGCGATTGTTTGTTGTGACACCCAGCCTGTGCTTTTGACCGGAGCTCGTAGGTCTCCGGCTATCTTCAACTTCTCTTACGGATCCCTTTGTCGGTTTTCTCAACACAACAGCCGCGACGCTACGCGTCGCAGGCAGAGTATGCCGCGTTGATCGCGACTTTCCTGCGATGCGTAGCATCGCGGCTACGCTTCTGAACCGGCTCAATCGCGAAGACTCAAAACGTGCTTCGCATCAGACATGTTCTAAGAGATCGTTCTGATGCAGACCGCGCTCGAGTCGCTCGATATCGAACGCTTGTTCGATTGTGTAGTCGCCGACGGCGGTGCGTCTGAGCGACGTGAGGTAGCCGCCGGTGCCGAGCAGTTTGCCGAGGTCGCGTGCGATGCTTCGGATGTACGTGCCGCGTCCGCAGGTGACCCGCAGGTTTAAGGTCGGCCAGTCGTAGGCGAGCCGATCGATCGCGTCGATGCGGATCTGCCGGGGGCCCAGCCTAAGCGATTGGCCACGCCGCGCCGCCTGGTAGGCGCGCTGACCGTCGCGTCTTACGGCTGAAAAATCGGGCGGGACCTGCAGCACCTCGCCGGTCTGTCGATGGAGCGCTTCGTCGATCGCTTGCGGCGTCGGCGGGGTCGTCACCTCGACCGGTTGGCGCGCGGTCTCGGCGTCGTCGCTTGCGGTGAAGGCGCTCAGATCGATCGTCGTTTCGTAGATCTTGCGTTGGCCCATCAGCGTCTCGACCCGCTTGGTCGCCCGACCGAAGCAGAGCACGAGCACGCCCGTCGCGAGCGGGTCCAGCGTCCCGGCGTGGCCGACCTTTTGCTTGCCTCGGCCGCTGCGTTTGCCCGCGGCGTAGCGCACCTTGCGGACGACGTCCATCGATGACCAGGTCAAGGGCTTGTCGATCACCAGCAGGCCGTGCAGTTTGTCGTCGTCGGTCGGTGGGGTCATCGGGATCGTTTGATGCTTAGCGAAGGCGGCCGAGTTGATCCGCGGGCTCAATCCGATAGCATACGTGGCCCGCCGCAGGGCACGGACCGATGGACAGGTGGCTGAGCGGTTTAAGGCGCACGATTGGAATTCGTGTGGGGGCGCAAGCTCCTCGTGGGTTCGAATCCCACCCTGTCCGTTTTCGCTTTCTGGTGTTTCTCGACGGTGACGCCGATCAGGCCGAGGCGTCGTTGGCGAGCCGCAGCGCGTCGCTCGCCGCTGTCCGGATCGCATCGAAATCGCGGGATGCCAGCCAGCCGCGTTTGACCATCCAACTGCCGCCGCACGCGAGCACGTTCGAGAGCGAGAGATACGAGCCGAGGTTACCGCGGCTGACACCGCCGGTCGGGATGAATCGCGCTTCCGAAAACGGGCCGGCCAAGGCGTTGAGCATCGCCGGGCCGCCCGCCGGCTCGGCCGGGAAAAACTTCAGCGTGCCGATGCC
>JBMYUK010000511.1:0-2074 GCA_049605275.1 Phycisphaeraceae bacterium | reverse complement strand
TACGGTTCGAAAAGTGGGTGGATTGGGAAACCTCCGCCCGCGCGGATGACTACCGCAACGGGCTTCTGAAACGCCTCTATGCGGAAGCGCCGCCGCCCGACGCCTTCGAACTCACCCGCGACGGCCAAGACCTCTACGACACCGTCGACGACGGCGTGCTCGTCATCGCCAGGCTCTACCTCTGCGGCAAGTGCGACAACCTCCACGCCAACTGCGCCTCCGGCTTTGCCATCTCCAAAGACGGCCTGGCCATCACCAATCACCACGTTATCGACAAAGACGACCAAGACACCCAGACCTTCGTCGCCATGACCCGCTCGGGCAAGGTCTATCCGATCGTCGAAGTCCTCGCCGCAAGCGACAAGCAAGACCTCGCGCTGATCCGTTTGGACCTCGGCGACGATGGCGATCAACTCACACCCGTCCCCATCGCACGCACCGCCGCGGTCGGCGAAGACGTCCACGTCGTCTCCCACCCTAAGAGCCGGTTCTACGAATACAGCCGCGGCCACATCAACCGCTTCCTCCTCAGCCCGCGCAACCAAAACGCCAAACGCATCAGCGTCAGCTCGCACTACGGCGGCGGCTCGTCCGGCGGACCGATCTTCAACGATCAAGGCCAGGTCGTCGCCGTCGTCAGCGAGGCCGAGGTCGTCAGGGATCGCAAGATCGTGTTCTACGACGCCGTGCCGTACGCCGCCATCCTCGACCTCTTTCAGCCGACTAAGCGGGCGCGCGAGTAGCACACCGGCCGCGTCGATTCATCGGATCGACGACGTCGCGAATCGGATGTAAGCTTCGATCATCGCGTCGGCGTCGAGGGGCGCTCGGCCGGGCGTCAGCCGCATCCCCGGACGGGCCATCAAACCGACGGGAAACGTCTCGGCATCCGACACCAGCGGCGCATCGGCCCGACCATCCGCATCGCCGATCGCATCGGCATCGAGCGACGCCGCCGAGCCGCCGAGCCGCATGGGTTTGAGAATCAAGGGGTATGGGCCACGCATCATCTCGACCAGGCCTTGCCGAAGGTACCCCGTCACGAGTTCGCGACGACGCGCCGCCAACTCGCCCGGGTCCGGGATCACGTCCGGGTGAAGCGCACGGTAGCGACCCAGCGGAAACGCCCGATCAGTCACGCCCTGGATCAACTGGATCGCCGGCCAATCGCTTAGCGCCGGATCCCACGCCGCTCCGCGTCCGCCCACCCGTTCGAACACCCGCAACAGATACGCCCCCACGATCATGCCGCGGACTCGCGCTAACACCGCGTCGTCGATCGACGCTTCACCCGCAAACAGCTCCCCCGGCACCGCCAACTCGATCGCCCGCACCCGCATCACCCGCGCACGCATATCCCGGCCCGCCAAGTCGTTGCGAAACGGAATCTCGTACCCCGCGAACACCTCCGCCACCGACGCCTGATCCCGATCCAGATCGAAACGCTCGCGATACGCATCGGTCGGCGTCAGCACCGACACACGCACGAACCAATTCTTCGTCTCGTAAGCCTCCCGCCAGTTCAGCCGAAGCCCCGCCCCGAGCCCGAGCGACTCGTAATAACTCGCGTCCGTCGATTCGGCCCGGTTAAACACAAACGGCCGAAGCTCGACGACACGCGGAAAGACCTCGTCGAACGCAAATTGATACAGGTAACCGAACTCAACGTCGCCGCCCGTCGCGTTGCGCCGCTCGTTGTCGTTGATCCCGGAGACCCCCAGCGTGAATCGGCCGAGGAGCGTGTCCGCTTCGATCCGCTGGTCTTCCTGAAAACGCGAGTCGATGCCGTCGGCCGAACCGAGATCCTGCGCCGAAACCGCGCCCGCCATCGCCGCCGCCGCGACCACTCCGACCCACCACCCTCGGCTCAACCACCGACGCATCATCCCAAACCCGCCTCGTACGCGACAGACCGACCACCGATTACCGACCAACCGACCAACCGACCAACCGACCAACCGAAGAAGTCTAGAACAACCGGGCTCGATTATCTCGATCGCGCAGGATATCGAACATCTATGAGGCGTTGAAAATAGCCGGCGGCCTACGAACGCCGGACAAGAGAACAGCCTGG
>JBMYUK010000510.1:0-2075 GCA_049605275.1 Phycisphaeraceae bacterium | reverse complement strand
GATCCGCTCCAGCAAGCGGATCGATCGGCCGATATCGTTCGCGGGCGCCCGCCGATCCCGCGTCCCCATCACCACCGCCGGAGCGACGCCATGCACGCCCTGTCTAGTATCATCCGACGCCGACTGCTTGGCCTGTCATGCCTACTCGTCGTCGCAACCCTCGCGGCGCTGACGCCCTGCGCCGCCTTCGCCGCCGACGCCGCGGCAGACACCGACGCCGACGACGCCGCACCCCTCGCCGACGACGTCAAACAGGCCCGCGCGCTCATCGACGAAGGCCATCACGAAAAGGCCATGGACCTCCTGGCCGAGAACATCACCGACCGGCGGATGGCCGCCGAACCCGCCTTCATGCTCGCCCTCGCCGACGCCGCGATCGGACACGCTCCGACGATCCCGATCCTCAACGGCGGCGATACGCTCCAACGAAACCTCTACCGCGAGGCCGGCAAACTCTACCGCCGCGTGAGAGACCTCGACGCCGCAACCAACGCCCAAAAAGTCCACGCCATCACCGCGATCAACCGCGTCCTCCGCGCCCTCGACAAGCGCATCAACAAGGCCTGGGAAACCGAGACCTGGGGCGAGATCCTCTTCGTCGCCGAACACCTGATCGCCTTCGAGCCCGCGGGCATCTTCGGGCCCGAGGCCATCCTCGACCTCGCCGACGAACTCGACGACCCCAAGCTCCGGCTCTACGGCATGCGCCGCTTCGTTCAGATCAAACCCAAAGCGGCCGAGCACTACACCTTCGCCGCCATGCTCGAAGTCGATCAAGACACCGACGGCGGCGGCGCCCAGGCCGCGCTCGCTCACATCGACCTCGGCCTGACCGTCCTGCCCGACGACCTCGGCCTGCAGATCCAGCGCGTCCGCTACCTCACCGACCTTCAGCGAAACGAAGACGCCCTCGCCGCCGCCGAGCGATTCGAACAAACGCTCACCAAACGATTCGACGACCCCAAAGACCGCGCGCTCTATCTCGCCGTGGCCGGGAAGATGCACGAAGACCTCGGCCGAGCAAACGACGCCGAAACCCGCTACCGCCAGGCGATCCGGGCACGCCCCGACCTCGTCCAGGCCCGCTACCTGCTCGGCACGATGCTGTTTGACCGCGGCATCCAGAGCCTGCTCCAAGCGATGAAACTCGACGGCAAGGAGCCCGAGCGCTTCGACGCGCTACTGAAAAGCGGCAAGGCCAACCTCGCCGACGCCCGCCCGCACCTCGAATACGTCCACCAAAACGCCGACCCCGACCTGACCGTGATGAACGCGCTCGCAACGATCTACGAACGCACCGGCGAAGTCGCCGCCTTCATGGAGATGCGCCGCGACATCCGCAAAGTCCAAAACGGCGAACCGATCCGCTGAGCGTATTTGGCATCGCGCGCCGCGCCGGGTGCCACACCGCAGCCCGAAGGGTGCTGTGTGCAAAGAGTCTTACACGCAGGTCAACAGGTATTGCCGCGTCTCGTAGCCGCCGTGCAACGCACGGGGGTCGAGTCATGTCAGGCTTCGATCCCGGTCACGCCGAATAGTGCATCTTGCGTTTTTTTCTGGCATCGATCGCGATCGCCAAATGATAGGGGGACAGGCATTCTTGCCTGTCGATAGGCCGTAGGCCTAAGACGAATCACGATTCGGCTTCGCCGAACGACAGACAGGAATGTCTGTCCCCCTGCCAGAAAAAACGCCAGGTACTCTAGACCCCAGCCGATTCGTCCGCCCGGGCGTGACCCGGCGGCCACCCGTCTCGTCACCGCCGCATGATTTACAGGGTTGCGTATCGGCTCGCTCGGGTGGGTGTCGCTTCGCTCCACCCCGCACTGCGTTCAGTCGATCTGATGTTGGCCGAAGGCTTCTTTGTTCTTTGCTTCGATTGCGCCGACGCGGGTGGCGAGGCGGAAGAACTCGTCGCGGTAGCCGTGGGGGTCGAAGGTCTTCGCGTCCTCGGCGGTGAGGGCGACCCACTTGGTCGTGGCGGTGCCCTTGTGCGGCGAGCCGCGGAGGATCATGCCCATGGCCGCGACGCTCGACGCGAATCGCGTGGCCTCGCTCGCCTCGGCGAAGGGGAC
>JBMYUK010000509.1:0-2091 GCA_049605275.1 Phycisphaeraceae bacterium | reverse complement strand
CTTGCCCCGCAGCCAGAGCCAGCCGAGAATCGGCACGTTCTCCAGCCGCCACATCGAGAGTCGGTGTTCGCAGTGCGGGCAGCGCGACGGCGGCGTCACGAGCGAGATGCCTTCGGGCAGGCGATAGATGACGACGTTGAGGAAGCTGCCGACGTTTGCGCCGAGGATCGTGATGAAGGTCAGCCAGACCCAATGCGGCGTCATGCGTTGTGTAACCTGCACCCTTCCCTGTTCGTGCGACGATCCACGCCGCCCGCTGCACCACTACGCATCGCTCGGCTCGGCGATCGTCGGGTCGCCCTGGTCGTCCTGCGTCAGTTCGGCGATGCGTCGCTCGGCCTTGTCGAGGATGCCGCGGCAGCGCTTGATGAGCGATTGACCTTCTTCGTACCGGGCGATGGCGTCTTCGAGCCCGACCTCGCCGGACTCGATCTGTTCGATGAGGTCTTCGAGCGTATCGATGGCCTGTTCGAAGCTAGGTTCTTTATCGGGCGAGGGCGTCGGCATGGTTGGAAGTTTAACCGGGGGTGTACAGCTAAGCGGGTTCGCGGCGGTCTCGACTCGGTGTCAGTCGAACAGGCCTGGGCCGGGCGGCGGTTTTTTGCGGCTGCGTTTGCGCGGGAGCTGCTTGGGCGCCGGCTCGATGGGCTGCGGCGTTGTACCCCGGACGGTCGAGTCGATTCGGCCATCGGCAAAGACGGTGGTCAGACGCCCGGCCGCCGAAGCCGCCTTTGCCGAGCGCAGCAGGTTGCCGTCGGGGTTCAGGGTGTAGGTGTAGCCCCGGCCGAGGACGCTTGCGGGACCGACGGCGTCGAGCTCGCGCTGCAGGGCGTCTAGCGATTGCGCCTCGCGGTGGAGGCGACGCGCGGCGGCCTGCTGCAGCGCCTTAGTCAAGGCTTCGAGGCGCGGTGCACGCTTGCTGACGACCGCGGGCAATGCCCGGGCGAGTCGGGCGGCGAACTGATCCAGGGTCCGGCTGGCATCCGCGGCCAAGCGCTCGGGCCGACGCATCGCGGGGTGGCGCTCGGCGGCGCGGAGGCGTTGGCGTTCGTGCTGGGCTCGGCGACGAAGCGCAAGCGTCAGCCGGCCCTGCGCCTGCGCGACCTGCTGCTCCAGCACGGCCCGATCGGGAACGAGCGTCATCGCGGCCTGCGTCGGCGTCGCGCAGCGGTGATCCGCCACCAACTCGGCGACGGTCACATCCGTCTCGTGGCCGATCGCCGCGACGATCGGCAACGCGCAGTGATAGATCGCATCGGCGACGACGCGCTCGTTGAAGGCCCAGAGGTCCTCGATCGACCCGCCGCCGCGCGTCAATAAGATCGCGTCGACGCCGAGGGCTCTGCCGTGCGCGCTCAGCCGATGAATCGCCTCGGCGATCTGCGGAGCCGCGGCGTCGCCCTGCACCCGCACATCGACCAGCACCAGTTCGCAGCCCGCCCAACGCCGCGCCGCGGTGTCGATCACGTCCTGCAACGCCGCGGCGCTGCGCGACGTCACCACCGCGATCCGCGTCGGCATCGTCGGCAGCGACCGCTTGTGCTCGGGATCGAAGTAGCCCTCGGCCTTGAGCTCGTTCACCAGTTCGCGCAGCCGCTGCTCGAGCGCCCCCTCGCCCACCGGCTCGAGCTTGTCCACGTACAACTGCACCGACCCCTGCGCGGGATACACATCGACTCGACCCGTCGCGACGACCTCGACGCCGTCGCGCGCCTTGAACCGAACCGCCCGCGCCGCCGAAGCGAACATCACGCATCGGATCACCGCCTCGCCGTCCTTCAAGGAAAAGAACCAGTGGTTGCGGTCTGAGAGATTCGAGATCTCGCCGATCGCGCGCACCTTGCCGGGCAACCCCTCGTTGATGGCCGACTTGATCGCGCCCAGCAGCTTGGCGACCGGCATCGCCGCGGGGGCGCGATCCGCTCGCGGGGGCGCGCCGCTCGCCGCTGCGCCGTGCGGGTCGGCGTCGCCCGAGGGCGTCTGATCGAAGAGACGTGGCATGATCGCAAGTGTAGCCCAAACCCCGCGCTAAGCGATCGCGCGGAACAAATCTCCGCACCGCCGGGTTTGACACAAGCCCGCAAATGCTTA
>JBMYUK010000508.1:220-2097 GCA_049605275.1 Phycisphaeraceae bacterium | reverse complement strand
ACCTGCTCTTCCGCATCCTGACCGAGGAGGCCGATAAAGCCCCCGCCGCCGAGCGCAAAGCCAAGATCGCCGAGGCGTACGAGAAGGCCTACATCCCGCTGATCGATAACCCCGACGACCCGCGTTTCAAGCAGGTGCTCTTCACCCGCTGGGCGGAGAACGTCGATCCGAACCAGGACCCGGCCGATCTGCCCGCGACCGTGCGGATGGGCATCGGCGAGCAACTGACCAGCCAGGGCGGTGGGCTCGCGTCGATGGCGGTCGCGACCTTCAACGCCGGCGCACCGGCGATCCCCGCCGAGGCCGAGCGATGGAAAACCCAGCTCCAACAGCAGATCGACGCCGCGCGGACGACGCTCCAGCAAGCGGTTACGTTCAACCAGACGCTCACGGGCGACGACGCCGAGGGACCGGTATTGGCGCGCGGCCTCTTTAACCTCGGCACGAATCGCTACTGGCTCGCCGAGCTGACCAAGGCCGAGAACGACGGCAAGATCGGCTGGCAGCCGTACTTCGAGGTCGCCAAGCTCTGGCTCGAAGTCGCCCAGCGAGCGCCCGACGCGCCCAAGGCTCAGGAGGCCATCACCTTCGCGATCGGGCTCGTCCTGCCCCAGGACATCTTTCTCAACAAGGAAAGCATCACCCAACCCGAGGTCCGCGCGGTTTACAAGGAGGCGTTCGACCTCATCAACGAGCGCTGGCCGCAGACCGACGCGGCCCACAACAATCGACTCTACGCCGCGTTCAACCTGCACGAAAAAGTCGGCGAGCTCGAAGAGGCCGCGGCCATCTACCGCGCCCTGCCCAGCACGCACCGCGACTACTACCAAGCCCGTCGGCAGATGATCTACGCGATGCACCGCGCTTATCGCGGGCAGGCCGACCGGCTTCGAATCATGAAAGCCTCCGAGCCGTTGAAGAACGCGCCCGACGGGTTGACGCCGCAAGAGGTCAAAGCCTTCGAAGAAAAGAAGCTGACCTGGCAGCGTCAGCACGACGCGCTGGTCGAAGACATCACGCGGAAGCGCGGCGACATCATCGAAGAGGCCGAACTGGTCGTCATCGACGCGGAAGACGCCGCGCAAAACGCCTCGGACAACCCGACGCGCTTCGCGGCGGCGACGGCGATGGGTGCGTCCCGGGTCGTGCTCGCCGGCATGGAAGCGGACACCGGCAACACCGATCAGGCCATGACCCTGCTCCGCGGGTTCGAAGACCAGTTCGCCCCCGACGGCCCGCTGGCGAATCTGGCTGCCGTGCAACCCAACGCCGACGCGGCGAAGCAGACGCTCCAGGGCCTGATCCAATCCGCGCAGGAGCAGCGTATCCTCGCGCTACTCGACGCGAAGCGGACCGGCGAGATGGCCAAGCAGGCCGAGGTCATGATGGAGAACTCGCCGGACGTCGCCGCGGCGGTGGTCAACGGCGTGTTGACGCGCATCCGCGCCGAGATCGACCGCGAGAAGCGTGCGATCGAGGCGGCGGCCTTCGAAGCTCAACGCGAGCAGGCCCGAGAGAACATCCGCTTCCTCGCGACCGCGGCGGTGGACCTCGGCGAGTTGCTTGTGAAGTGGGCCGAGGGCCAGGGCTTCAGCGAAGAGAAAATGGTGGCTTACCGCCTGCCGCTGGCCGAGTCGCTGATGCTCGCCGGCCGAGGCAAGGATGCGCTCACCATCATCGATCCGATCATCGAGAAGATCCCCAACAACTTCCGCATCCTCATCATGTACGGCAAGGCCCACACCGCGGTCTATCAAACCAACAAAGAACGTAAACACTACGAATCGGCGATGGGCAGCTTCAGCAAGGTCATCACCTACTACAACCAGCGCGCCGAAAAACCCGCGTTCTTCTGGGAGGCCTGGCTCGGGGCGTTC
>JBMYUK010000508.1:0-210 GCA_049605275.1 Phycisphaeraceae bacterium | reverse complement strand
TTCGAGCTCATGGACTCGGCCGGCGGCGACCAAGCTGCGCAAATCCCCAAGCGCGCACGCATGCTGATCCAACAGGTCGACGAGAACCTCGGCGGCCCGGCGTATAAAGAGAGCTTCGACACCATCATCCAGCGCAACGGCGGGGTCGAACGGCTCCAGCCTCAGCCCGGCGTCGCGCCCGTGCAGGATGAAGGCGGTGCCGACGGCGAA
>JBMYUK010000507.1:0-2112 GCA_049605275.1 Phycisphaeraceae bacterium | reverse complement strand
GCATTCGGACCCGCACACCGTCATCGTCGAGCCGCTGCGGGGCCTCGAGCAGCCGGTATGTGCCCGGGATATCCTTGGGAGACACCGGGATCGGCTCGCCAGGGATCACCTCGTTGTCGTCGAGCACCCATAGCAGGCCCGACTCGACCCACCATGAAAACCCGTTCGCCTCGACGATGTCGCGCACGCCGTCTCGGGCCCGACCGTTGACGTTGACCGGGCCCTGCAGGATGAACGCATTCAGCGAGGTCGCAGCGGCCGTCGGTGCAACCTTGAGTCCCATCACGCCCGCGAGGTACTGCAGGATCACGCCCGCCGGCGTGCCCGGTTTGAACTGACTCGAGGCGATCGCCTGCGACAGGGGCAGTTCAGACTCGCCGCACTGCATCGTGGTGTGCCAGTCCGGCCCGCGCCGGCGGTTGCGGACGGCCGTCGCCGCCCCCGAAAACACCTGCGACAACACGGCCCCATAGCCCGCCTCGAGCAAGAGGTGCGAGACGCCGTTTTGCGTGTCGACCGTGATCGGGTCGCCGGGCAGGATCCGGCCGTCGATCTTGATGAACGGCGCGACGACGTCGTCGGCCCACGCGACCACCCGCCGAGCGTTGCCCGCGATCGCGTCGCGCGTGGTCTTTCGAAGGTTCCACACGGTCACGCTCGCGCGGTGCGGTTCGGCGGATAGGGTCTTGCGCACACGGAAGTTGATCCGCAGCTGCGGCACCGACTCTCCGCCGGGCGTCGGAGGGATCGGGTTGATCACCAGCGGGATCGGTGCAGCGCCGCCGAGGCCGAGCGGGGGCACGACCGTGAGACGGATGCCCCGATCGTACTGTCGAGCGCCGGCGACCACCTCACCTCACCTCGTCGGCGGTCCCGGCCGCCTCGAGCACGCCCGCCGCGTCGCGGTAGATCATCCGGAAGTCAGACCGCCACCCGTTGCGCGTCGGCAGGCGACCCGCTCCGCTGTCGTCGACGACGTACAGTTGGCCGGGCGGCTTGGGGTCGTTGTTTGGCCCGGGCCCGTTGGGGATCGCCGCGAGCAGGTCGGCCCCGGTCACGATCGCGATTCCGCTGGCGATCGTGTTGCCGGCCGAATCGGCGAGGTCGAAATACCAGCGGAATAGCCGCGAGTTCCAAACGAACCGGAACCCGTAGATCGTGCCGTCGAGCAGGGTCCGGAACCGGAACGCGGGGCGCTCCGTTCGCTTGGGGCCGAGCAGTGCGAAGTCAGCCACTACGCCGCCGCCTCTGCTGCCGCCGCTACGGCGCCGATGTCCTGCTCGCCAAGAGCGATCTCTTGCGCCGCGTCGGCAAGATTCTGCGCGATGTCGACGGTCGCGATCTCGACCTTGTGCAGCGTCGCCGAGACCACGATCGCGTTAGTCGACTCGCGAGTCCGCGGCGCGCCGATCCGGTCGAACACCATGGACGTATAGATCGCGAGCGAGGTCACGACGTCGAACGGCTCCTTGCGGCGGGCCAGCGCGACAAGCTGCTGATACAGGCGAATGTGCCGCGTACTTACGACGTTGGGCACGATCTCGTCAGGGTGCGCCGTCATGGCGATCTCCATGCGAAGCGCCGTCGGCAGCTCGATGCCGTGGTCGGTGACTCGCTCGCCGCCCTCGATCGGCGCCTCGGTCCACCGCCACGCGTGCCCGTGCTGCTCGCGGACGGACGCGTCGAGCTCGATCGGGGGCGGGGCCTGGACGGATAGACCCCCGGGCCAGAACGTGGGTTTCTTGCGTAGAAACAGCTGCGCGAGCATCGGGCTACCTCACGGGTTGACGGCTTGTCGGAAATGGTCGTAGGCGCGGCGGTTCCGCTCGTCGAGCTCGTCGCCGACGGTTTCGGATACCAGCTCGAGCAGCTCGCCCGCGCCGAGGGTCCCAACCGCGCCGTCGGGTAGGGTGAGCGTCACCTGTGTTGGTGCGTTGAACGAGGCATCGATCCGGACGAACCGGGCGCCGGCGGTGGGCGACGATCCCGCGCCTCCTTGAAGCCCTGAGCCGCGAGGCCTTCCATCTCCAGCTTGATCGCTTCCGGCATCCGCGATTGCTCTTTGCCCCGCACTGAAGGCACCACGCAATAGGTGCAGCGCTCATTGCAGCC
>JBMYUK010000506.1:0-2115 GCA_049605275.1 Phycisphaeraceae bacterium | reverse complement strand
CGCACCGCACGGCCAAGCGCCTGCTCGATGAGGGACGCATCGGCAAGCTGCTCAACGTCCACTACTACGACGGCAACCGCGGCCCGGTCATGCACAAGATGGACAAGATCGAGGTCACCGATCCCGAAGAACTGCTGCGCGAAAAACAGAACGCCTGGTTTTACAAACGCGAGCATGCCGGGGGATCGCTTCAAGACTACCTCGGCTACGGCACGACGCTCGCAACGTGGTACCACGGCGGCAAGCGACCGACCGAAGTGCTGTGCATGGCCGACCGCCTCGACGGCCTCGCGGTCGACGAACACAGCGTCACCATCGCGCGGTACGACGTCGGCCTATCCAAGTTCGAGACGCGGTGGGGAACGTTCTCGGATCCTTGGACGCATCAGCCCCAGCCCAAGTGCGGCTTTGTGTTGTGCGGCGAGGCGGGGACGATCTCGAGCTACGACTTCGAGCCGACGGTTCGCCTTCAAACCCACGCGCACCCCGAGGGCGAGGCGATCCCCGTCGATTCGCTGATCCATCCGCACACCGATGGCATCGCGTATTTTCTGGATTGCATCGAGAACGACCGATCGATCGAAGGGCCTTTGTCGCCGGCGATCGCTCGTATTGGACAGGAGATCGTCGACGCGGCGGCGAAGAGCGCGGCAACTGGACGCGCGGTGTCGCTCGACCCGCCGGCATCGCTCCGGGTTTACGACCAAACGGATTCCGCATGAGCACACCCACCGATGACGACTACGCCCTGCGAGGCGGCGGGGCGAGCAAGATCGGTCGAGCGCCCGACCTGAGCTATCGCCCGCCGATGCCGCGCTCGTATCGCCCTTCGATCGCGCTCGTTGGCTGCGGCGGAATCAGCGAGCAGCACCTGTCGGCGTATCGCGGCGTCGGCTGGCCGGTCGTTGCGCTCGTGTCGCGTCGGCTGGTGTCGGCCGAAGCGCAACGCGATGTGTTTTATCCCGAGGCTGATATATCGACCGATCTCGACGCGGTGTTGGCGCGCGACGATATCGACGTCATCGACCTCACGCTGCACCCCGAGCCGAGGGCGCCGATGATCGAGGCGGCGCTGCGTGCGGGTAAACACGTGCTGAGTCAGAAGCCCTACGCGACCGATCTGGAGACGGCCGAGCGACTGGCCGACCTCGCCGACGAGCGTGGCGTGAAACTCGCGGTCAATCAGAACGGCCGATTCGCGCCGCACGTCGCGTACACCCGCGCGGCCATCGCTCAGGGCCTGCTCGGTCGCGTGGGTTCGATCGACCTGGCGGTGCAGTGGGATCATAACTGGACGGCCGGCACGCACTTCGACACGATCCCGCACCTGTTGCTGTACGACTTCGCGATCCACTGGTTCGACATGACGCGGTGTTACCTCGGCGATCGCCGGGCCAAGACGATCTGCGCGCAGGCTCAGCGACTCGCGGGCCAAAAGGCCAAGCCCCCGCTCGGCGCCCACGCGATCATCGAAGCCGAGGACGCGCTGGCGACCCTCAGCTTCAACGGCAACACGGCCGCCGGCGGCTCGGATCGCACCGTCGTCGTCGGCGACCGCGCGACGATCGAATCGGTCGGCCCGAACCTCAACGAGCAGACGCTACGTCTTTATCGCGATGACGAGCAACTCACCGCCGAGCTGTCGGGCCAGTGGTTCAACGACGGTTTCGTCGGCGCGATGGGCGAGTTGCTATGCGCGATCGAGGACGATCGCCAGCCCAGCCACAGCGCTCGGCACAACCTGCACGCATTAGAAATCGCGTTCGCCGCGATGGCCTCGGCTCAAGCGGGAGGCGCGGCGGTACAAGTCGGATCGGTTCGTCGGATCGAGCCGGCGTGGATCAAAGGAGCGTGACCGAGTGATGTCTGAAATCAATCCAGCGATCCAATCACTCGTCGAGCATCGCGTCATCCCCGTGATCGCACTGCCGGATGCGGACCTGGCCGAGCCGCTCGGCGATGCGCTTGTCGAGGCAGGGCTGCCGTGCGCGGAGATCACGTTTCGCACGCCCGCCGCAGTAGAAGGCATCCGTCGTCTCGCGTCGCGCGGCGATCTCGCGGTGTCGGCGGGTACCGTGCTCTCGATCGAACAGGCCGAGCGCGCAACCGACGCCG
>JBMYUK010000505.1:0-2116 GCA_049605275.1 Phycisphaeraceae bacterium | reverse complement strand
GATCCCGCTGGTCGATGTCTACTACGCCGCCGAGCGGCCCGTCGTCGAGCACGAGGGCCAGCTCATCCTCGTCGACGACGATCGCACGCCGCCCGAACTCGCCGCCACCGCGGTTAACAAGTGGGTCCGCTTCCGCACACTCGGCGACTACCCGCTCACCGGGGCCACCGAATCCAAAGCCACCGAACTCACCGACATCATCCAGGAGATGCTGCTCGCCACCCGCTCCGAACGCGAGGGCCGAGTCATCGACGCCGACCCCGGCGCCTCCATGGAAGAGAAAAAACGGCAGGGCTACTACTAAACATCCCTTGCCGGTAGGACAGGCATTCCTGCCTGTCGTCAGGCGTAAGCCCGAATCCGAAACGCTCCCGGCTCCGCCGCGCTGACAGGCAAGAATGCCTGTCCTCCGAAAAAGAATCCACCTGCTCAACCGACCCGGGCAACAAAGATGAACACCGACGACCTCATCGCAGAAGACATCCACACCTACCTCAAGCAGCACGAGGACAAAGAGCTCCTGCGCTTCCTCACCTGCGGCAGCGTGGACGACGGCAAGTCCACCCTTATCGGCCGATTGCTCTACGACTCGAAGATGGTCTACGAAGACCAACTCGCCGCCGTCACCACCGACTCCAAGCAGTTCGGCACGACAGGCGGCACGTTCGACCCCGCGCTCTTGACCGACGGCCTCAAAGCCGAACGCGAGCAGGGCATCACCATCGACGTCGCCTACCGCTACTTCTCGACCAGCAAACGCAAGTTCATCATCGCCGATACCCCCGGCCACGAGCAGTACACCCGCAACATGGCCACCGGCGCATCGACCTGCGACCTCGCCATCATCCTCATCGACGCCCGACACGGCGTGCAGACACAGACCCGCCGACACTCCTTCATCGCCTCGCTCCTCGGGATCAAGCACGTCATCGTCGCCATCAACAAGATGGACCTCGTCGACTTCTCCGAAGAGCGCTACGAAGAGATCAAGGCCGACTACACCGAGTTCGTCGGCAAACTCGACCTGCCCGACATCGAGTTCGTCCCGATGTCCGCGCTCAACGGCGACAACGTCGTCAACGTCTCCGAGCACACGCCCTGGTACAACGGCGGCACGCTGATGCATCACCTCGAGAACGTGCACATCGCAAGCGACCGAAACCTCATCGACTTCCGATTCCCCGTCCAGTACGTCAGCCGACCCGACCTCAACTTCCGAGGCTTCTGCGGAACCATCGCCTCCGGCACCGTCCGGCCCGGCGACGAAGTCATGGCCCTACCTTCCCGAAAAACCGCCGTCGTCAAACGCATCGTCACCATGGACGGCGACCTCGACGAAGCCTTCGCGCCCCTCGCGCCGACCATCATGCTCGACCGCGAGATCGACGTCTCCCGCGGCGATATGCTCGTCCACCCCAACAACGTCCCCAAGGTCGACCAGGCCCTCGAAGCCATGATCGTCTGGATGGCCGAGGACGGCCTCAAGCCCGGCAAGCAGTACACCATCAAGCAGGGCACCACCACCGCCACCGGCATCATCAGCGACCTGCGCTACCGCATGGACGTCAACACCATGCACCGACAAGACGCCGAAGCCCTCGAACTCAATGAGATCGGCCGCGTCGTCATCGATCTCTCCAGGCCCTGCGCGTTCGACCCCTACAGCCGAAACCGCTCGACCGGCGCCTTCATCGTCGTCGACAAACTCACCAACAACACCGTCGCCGCCGGCATGATCCTCGACCGCGACCCGGACAGCAGCGCCTCGCGCCGACGCGAACTCGCCGAGAAGCACGGCACGGAGGTCAAGGTCCACGAGTCGCTCGTCACCGCCGAAGAGCGCGCGACCCGTCTGACCCACCAGCCCGCGACCGTCTGGCTCACGGGCCTCACCGGCAGCGGCAAGAGCGCCGTCGCCTACGCCCTGGAACGCCGCCTCTTCGACGAGGGCAAGTCCGCCACCGTCCTCGACGGCCGAAACGCGCGGCTCGGCCTCAGCAGCGACCTCGACTACACCCTCGACGACCGCAAGGAAAACCTCCGCCGCGCCGCCGAGGCCGCACGCCTCTTTAACGAGGCCGGCCACATCGCCGTCTGCGCGTTCCTCTCGCCCTCA
>JBMYUK010000504.1:0-2119 GCA_049605275.1 Phycisphaeraceae bacterium | reverse complement strand
GTAGACACATCACGTCTGGAAGAGCGACTACGTGTCGCTCTGGATGAAGAGAGTGCTGCCCGATCAATTTCTGACGAGAAAAAGGATCATGAAACGCTACCCGTTGCACGCCTTAGTTGGTTGCGTCCTGCGATGGGGCTTGCCGCGATGATCGCAGTCGCGGCGGCATTGCTCTTTGCATTTAACTTCAACCCACCCAACGCCACAGCGGCTGCTGTCGAGTTGTCGCAATTGCACGAGGATATCGCTTCGGGTCAGTTAGCTCTAAAACCCTATGCGACTATAGAAGACGTGAACCTTGGGATCATCGATCAAGTCGCCAATGCGCAAGTATTACCTGATGAGTTAGCGAATGCCCGTGTCCAATCCTGCTGTCTTACCGATGTTCAGGGGGAACTCGCCGCAGTGGCTTTGTTATATGTCAATGACACTCCGCTCACCTTCGTGGTGGCTCGGGCACAGAATTTCGGCGCTCATGATGAGGGGCATCAATTCGAAATAGATGGCAGGATGTTTCATGGCCACGAGAAAAGCGGCATCCCCATGATGATGGCTAATCGCGGGGACCGCTGGTTGTGTGTGATGGGTGACCTTGATTATCAGCAGCTGGCCGATATTGCTGCAAATATTGACTTTTGATTGTTTGTCTATCGTGCTCTCAGCACCGCCATAGCCGTCCATCACCTCTAATACCCGCTCTTGCTGCTTTAGAGCGAATGCTCGCCGAGAATACAGATTTCTCAAAAAATTCCTGACCCATGGAACTAGTACGGGCGTGGGCTGCGTTTATTCTTGAGGCTGGCGGATTTTTACCCTACAACACGGAGACCTTTACGATGCGATTGAGCCGAAACTTACCAATGATGCTACTTGGAATAGCAGCAGTCCTGCTGTACACCGTAGGCTGCAGCCAAGCAAATGGCGACGCGTCGAATGCTGGGCATGAAGACCATGACGCTCATGCCGGGCACGGTGATCACAGCCAGGACTCGGCAGATAAAGATCAACCCGAAGAGCAGGCCTTGGCCAACTATGTTGCAGCCCCTTACCCGCTTGACACGTGTGTCGTCGCGGGCGGAAAGCTGGGATCGATGGGCAAGCCGACTTCGCTCGTACACAAAGGCCGGGAGGTAAAGTTCTGTTGTGCTGGGTGCGAACCCAAGTTCAAGAAAGATCCTGACAAGTATCTTGAGAAGATCGACGCAGCCGTCGTTGAGCATCAGGCGCCAACTTACCCGCTCGAGACTTGTTTGATCAGCGGCGACAAGCTAGGTGACGAGCCGATCAATTTTATCTATGAGAACCGGCTAATCCGTTTCTGCTGCGAGATGTGTGTAGACGGGTTTTTGAAGAACCCGAATGCGGGCCTCGCAAAACTCAACGAGGCATCCGTAAAGGCACAAATAGCCGAATACCCCGCGAAGACGTGCCCGGTGACGGGTGCGGACCTTGGCTCGATGGGTAAGCCAATCGACATGATGGTCGGCCATCGCTTGGTCCGGCTCTGCTGTGCGGGTTGTGACAAGAAGGTCAAAGCGAACCCAGCCGGGATGTTGCACAAGGTGTATGGCTCGCCAGCTAAGACTGATAAAGAGTAAGACATGACCGACTATGTGTCGCGACGGATCCATCTATTCTCGCTGATCTTGGCTGCACTGCTGCTTGCGGGGTGTCGGTCCGCAGATCACACAGGCGTACGATGGGAGAGTCAAGCATTCAAGGATCGATTGACGAAGATACGCGATCATGGACTTGACCCGGGTAGTCAGCGTTTGACTGCCGAGGTACAAATCGACGACGGCTCAATGCAAGCGTTGGTTGATTTGGCACTCAAGAACAACCCCGAGATCAAGGCCGGGCGTCTGCGCGTTGAACGTCTCAACGAAAGGCCGGCCCAGGTTGCAGAGTTAGACGACCCGGTTGCGGCACTGACCGTCGGCGAGTTGGCCCAGACCGCCGCGGGCCAGGTGGACTACATCGTCTCGCTGACCCAAGCGCTGCCCTACCCCGGGACACTTGATGCCCGCAAGGCTGTCGCCGAGCAGGAAGTGCTCACCGCGTCCGCCGAGTTGTTGGACGTGATGGAGCGTGTCGCTGTTGAGGTTCGCAGGGTGTATTG
>JBMYUK010000503.1:0-2122 GCA_049605275.1 Phycisphaeraceae bacterium | reverse complement strand
CATCGGCGCAGCGGTTGTTTGTCCTGTCCCAACCGTGCCGGGGATCGGGACGCCCGAGGGCAGGCCCACTCCCTTTTCGCGCAGCTTCTGCTGGTGTTCTTCGTTGATCCGCCCGGCTCGCCGAAGGATCGGCAGGATGTAAATCTCCGTCAGTTCGGCGATGTGGCTGACGATGTGCTCGGTGTTCGCGTCGACCAGATTCGACAGGAGCCGCAGGCACACCCCGCCGAGGATCGCCCCCATGAGCGTCGTGTAGAACGCCACGCCCATGCCGCCGATCGCCGCGTCGACGCCGTCCATGAGCGTGCCCTCTTCGCTGGTCATCGCGGTGAAGACCTCGGTCAAGCCACCCGCCGACTGGATCAAGCCGATGATCGTGCCCACCAGCCCGAGGGTCACGAGGATCGACGAGCAGAACTCGACCAGCCGAGTCTTCGCGAGCAGGCGCGCTTGCAGCAGCGTCACGAGATTATCCTGACTGATGTTGCAGTCCCGGCGGAAAATCTCGTGCAGGTTGTCGATGTGATCGCGGAACAGGCTCGGCTCGGAGTTCTGCAGGAACACGTAGATGTTGTTGCTCTCGCGCAGCGTGCTGATCTGCCGATCGGTCAGTCGAGCCTGCCGATGGATAAACCGGATGTCGAAGAAGTTCTTCACGACTGCGAAGCCGAAGAGCGCGAGGATGATGATCGAGACGTAGGTCCCGCGCTGGTCCGCCGCCTGACGCAGATCGTTCTCGACCGCCGCTCGTATGAACGGCCCGGCCACGAACGCCACCATCACCCCGAGTCCCGCCGCGTACAGGCACCACTCGACCATGGGCCGACGGGCCTTGCCGCGATCCACGCGCCGGCTCGCGTGGGTATGGATGTTGGCCGACGCGGGCTTGCGAGGCTTGGTCTGAGCCGCGGCCTCGGGCCCGGTCTCGGTTCCGGAGCCGACCGTAGGCGATGGCGGCGAATCTGGCATGCGGCGATTATAACCGCCGACAATCCCCGCAAGTCGCGATGCAGACCGCGACGAAACGCTAGGGTCGCTGCGCAGTCACGGGTGTACCGCATCGCATTGAATTCACGCGCGTGGTCGATGGAAATACCTGCCTCAGGCCAGCGATCCTTACCTCGAAACGGGATCGCCACGAAGCCATCGTTTACGACATCTCCGCGATCACGGCGAGCATGTCGTGGACCTGATCGGGACCGGGCAGGCGCCACTCGGCATCGGTCGTGCCCGGGCCGACCTTGATCGTCAGCGCGCCGGACTTTCGGTGTCGGTGCATCGTTTCGTCGGTCTGGTCGTCGCCGATGCAGAGGATCGCATCGTACTCGTATTCGTGGATGAAGCGTTCGACGGCCATGCCCTTATTGATCTGCTGGCTGGAGACTTCGACGATTTTTTTGCCGTGGGCGATGGCGGCGGGTACGTTGGCAATGGCTTCCTTGAGGTGGCCGATGAGTTCGATGGCTTTCCACTGGCCGAACTCGGGGTCGGCGGCGCGGTAGTGCCAGACTAGGGCGCTGCGTTTCTGCTCGACGTGCGTGCCGGGCGTGGACGCGGCGTAGAGATCGAAGACCTCGCGGACCGTGGTCATCCACTCGAGGTCGGCGTCGCTGTTCAGGAGCTCGGGCTCGTGGCCGGGGCGGGTGAAGGTGTAGCCGTGCTCGCCGACGAGCGTGAAGCCGAATCGGCCGAGGTGCTTCTGCAGGAAGTCGGCCTTGCGTCCGCTGACGACGTAGATGTCGAGGTCGTCGCGTTGCCCGAGCTTTTCGAGGATTTCGATGAGCCGGGGCTGGGGGGTCGCCTTCGCGGGGTCGACGGTGAAGCCGCGCAGCGTGCCATCGTAATCGAGGAAGAGCGCCTTTTTCCTGTCCGACCGCTTGAACGGCTCGAGCGCCGCGAAGTCCAGCCGCTTAACCTCGTCGCGGTCCGGCGTCTCGGCGCAGCGCAAGAGCGAATCCATGTACCGCCGAGCCCACCATTTGCTGTCGTTCTCGACGACCAGCTTGCGCATCGGCTCCATGAGCTCGCGCTTGTGCTGATCGTCCATGTCGAGCGCCTCACCGACCGCCCACGCCATCCCGTCGATGTCGTAGGGGTTGACCATCACCGCGTTGAAGAGTTC
>JBMYUK010000502.1:0-2139 GCA_049605275.1 Phycisphaeraceae bacterium | reverse complement strand
GCCTACCTCCATTCGCGCAGCGCCAATCGCAAAGATCGCGACGACCACTTCCAGGGCTACGGCCGATTCCTAACCTCCAAGAGCGGCGAGTACTACTTCCGCACGATCAAGCCCGTCGCCTACCCCGGCCGAACCCCGCACATCCACGTCAAGATCTCGCGGGGCGACGAGACCCTGCTCACCACGCAGATGTTCAACGCCAACGAGATCGAGCGCAACATCCGCGACGGCCTGTTCCGCCGACTCAAAACCCAGGAAGAGCGCGGGGCTTTGCTCGCGAGCTTCAAGCCGATGAAAGACTCCAAGGCCGACGAATTGGTCGCAAACTGGGACGCGGTCCTCGGCTGGACGCCGGCGGATGCCTGAATCCGTCATTGATCCGACAGCTGACTCAATGCTCTGGGTTCCAGTTCGCGGACTTCGAAACGGACGGTGCCGGGCTGGTCTTCCTTGGCGTTGATGGTTTCCGCCACGCGGAATAAAACGGTGCCACCTTCCGCGGTCGTGACCAGCACCGAGCCTCTGCCGCGCCAGGCTTCGAAGTAGGTTTGATGGGTTTGCCAGTTACCGTGGCTGGCACGGGTCAGACACGCCAGTGGTGTTTTGTCCCAGCTCTGTTTGTTCAAGATAAAGGCCGAGCATCCCAGCATATGGATGCGCATCGTGCGTCCGTCGTCTTCGTAGATCATCAGGTCGACGCCGAGTTCCTCGTACAGCTTGGCGAGCGACTCGCTCTCGGGCATCGGGTCCGGCATGCGATAGACGGCCAGGGTGTCCAGGTCCAGCATGCAGTACGCATGAACTGCGCTGGACGACAGGGCCTGCTCGATGGGCCTGGGCTCGGTGAATCGATCGCTATCGTCGATCTGCACGCGCCTCTGCGTGAGCGACTTCGGATCGATCGTTTGCAGCCAGCTCAGATCGATCGGATCGAGTTCGACGCGGCGCTGCGGCATCCGCTCGATCCACGCTTTGGTGAAGTTTCTTGGCTTGATCGTCCATAGCTCGTACGAGTCTTTGCCAAAGGTGTATTCCGCTCCGCCGGCGCCGTCTTGCCCTTCGTAATCCCATCGGAATGTGTACTTCCACTTCGGATGTTCGTTGTGTTGGGTCGTTTGTAATTCGAGCGTGTAGGGCAGGTCTTCGGGGTTGTCTTCGAGCCATTCGTCTTCGATCGCTTGCATGACTGCGGGGCTTTGGGCTCGGGGCTTGCCGAGGTAGGCGATCGTCATGTTCTCGTCGCCGACGGGCAGGGCGGTGTTGAGGTCGGCCTCGGCGACTTTTTCTTGTTCGCCGTTCAGATAGGTGAGCGCGAGATCGAGCGTTTCGGGCACTCGCTGGATCGACTTCGTTTCGAACGAGTATTGGCCGAACTTCGCTTTGGAACCTTGTCCGCCGCCGGAGTGCGATTCGCCATCGGGTTGCCAGGCCATGGCCTTACTCGGCTCGATCGCGTCGATCCAGAACGGCGAATCGATCGGATGCGTCCAAACCAGATCGACCTGCGGCAGCGCCCGAGTCGACTCCGCCAGTCCACCGGTCGCTGAGTAATGCGGCGTCAGGGCAAGGAGCCGTTTTCGCCAGGGCTGCGGCGTGCCATCGGGGCCGAAGAAATGCCAGCCGCTATAGGGGATGATCGTCGGGTCGTGGTCGATCCGTCGCGTGTCCCGATCGTACTGGTTCGGCGAGACCGGCCGAATCACTACGTACCGCAAGTCGGTGTCGCGCTGCACACGGTCGGGCAAAGGATTCGCATCTTCCGCAGAGGCACGCCGCGATAAACCGACGCACCCCACCGCGATCAAGAACAGGGCGGCGACTCGTAGCACACGTTGCGTTGCAGGCATCGGCATCAAAAAGTACCCGGCGGGTCGTCTCGAATTACGTTACACCAGCGACTGCACGATTCAAAGCATCCCATGAAAAAACTCCGCCAAGTCGGCGGAGTCTCAAATGGTTGTGTCTGGCTCAAAGCCTTACGCTTCGGCGCGTTTCTTATTGAGCTGCGCGGAGAGTCGGCTCTTGTAGCGGGCGGCGGTGTTCTTGTGCATCGCAGGGGTGGCGGCGGTTTGGTCGAGGATCTTGTAGATCTCTTTGAGTTTGGTTTCGGACTCGTCGACGCTTCCGTGGAGGATGAGC
>JBMYUK010000501.1:0-2146 GCA_049605275.1 Phycisphaeraceae bacterium | reverse complement strand
CTTGATTTCGAAGCCGCACGCGAGGCCGCCGCGTCCCGCTCCATCGAATCGCGAAGGCCGCTGGATCGACCGCTCGACGTCCTCGTCCAGCACCTGGTCACCTGCGCGATGGGCGGCGGCTTCGAGCCCGACCGCATGCTCAAAGAAGTCCGAAGCGCCTACGCCTACCGCGATCTCTCAGACCAGGAATGGCACTGGTCGCTCGACTTCGTCCGACGCGGCGGCGACACGCTCAAGGCCTACCCCCAATACGCACGCGTCACCGAAACCGACGGCAGACTCGTCGTCGCCTCCAACAAAATCGCAAGACACCACCGCCTCGGCATCGGCACCATCACCTCCGACGCCGCCATCGCCGTACGATTCGCCAACGGCAAACGACTCGGCACCGTCGAAGAGAGCTTCGTCGGATTCCTGAAACCCGGCGACAAATTCGTCTTCGCCGGCCACCTCCTCCAACTCGTCCGCGTCCGACAGATGGTCGCCACTGTCAAAAAAGCAAGAGGTAAAAAAGCACAGGTCCCTCGATGGCAGGGTGGCAAAACCCCGCTCTCCACACAACTCGCAGAGGCCGTCCGTGGCAAACTCGACCGCGTCCGCAACGCCGGCATCACCAACAACGACTCGCCCGAGATGCAAGCCCTACGCCCACTGCTCGATCTCCAGGCCCAGTGGTCCGTCGTCCCTAAACAAGACGAACTCCTCATCGAAACCGCCGAATCCCGCGACGGACACCACGCCTTCCTCTACCCCCTACGCGGCCGACTCGTCCACGAAGGCCTCGGCACACTCCTCGCCCACCGACTCACCAAACAAGCCAAACAAGGCGTCACCGTCACCGTCAACGACTACGGCATCGAACTCCTCACCCCACACCCACTCAATCACGACCAAAAAGCCTGGCGAACGCTCCTCCAAACCGACGCCCTGCTCGACGACCTCCTCGCCGCGCTCGACGCCTCGCAACTCGCAAGAAGAGCCTTCCGAGACATCGCCCGCGTCGCCGGACTCATCTCCACCGGCTTCCCCGGCGACGGTATCAAAAGCAGACACCTCCAAGCCTCCTCCGAACTCTTCTTCGACGTCTTCACCGAATACGACCCCAACAACCGACTACTCGACCAGGCACGCCGCGAAGTCCTCGAAAACCAACTCGAAGTCACCCGCCTCCGCGACGCACTCAACGCACTCAAATCCACCCAACTCCACCTCCGCCAAACCGATCGCTTCACACCCCTCGCCTTCCCCCTCTGGGCAGAACGGCTCCGCGAACAACACCTCACCAGCCAATCCTGGCAAGAACAGGTCACTAAAATGGCCATGAAACTCGACCAAGCCGCTCAGCCCAACGCCTAAAAACCACCCCAACAGTCCACCGAAAGGCACAAGCATGATCCCCTTCGACTGGGGCGGACAACGATGGGAACTCCGACCCGATCGCACCATCCACTGGCCCAAAACCAACACCCTCATCCTCGCCGACCCCCACTTCGGAAAGGCCCAGCACTTCAGACACGCCGGCATCCCCGTCCCCACCGGAACCACCCAGCACAACCTCAACACCCTCGACCAAGCACTCAATCAAACCCAGGCCAACCGACTCGTCGTCCTCGGCGACTTCTTCCACAACCGACAAGGCGTCACCGAACACCTCCTCCAACAACTCCACCACTGGCGGCAACAACACCCCCAACTCAACATCATCAACATCCGCGGAAACCACGACCGACAAGCCGGCGACCCCCCGCCCACCCTCAACATCAGCTGCCGACCCAAACACGAACCCGACGACCGAGACCCCGACGTCGCCTTCGCACACGAACCCGCCGAACACCACTCCGCCGTCACCCTCGCCGGCCACATCCACCCCGGCGTCCGACTCCGCGGCAAAGCCAAATCCAAACTCAGAGCACCCTGCTTCCACTTCACCAACAAAACCGCCACCCTCCCCGCATTCGGCGCCTTCACCGGCATGAAAATCATCCAACCCAAACCCACCGACCAAGTCTTCGCCCTAGGCCCCAACACCATACTCAACGTCTCCCCATCCCCATCCCCCACCACCTCCTCCCCCCCCACACCACCACCACAAAGTGTAAGAGCTTCACCCTGCACACTCTGTACGTCGTGGCGTACTTGCCCTACC
>JBMYUK010000500.1:0-2160 GCA_049605275.1 Phycisphaeraceae bacterium | reverse complement strand
CAGGTGGTCGCCCTGCATCTCTCCCATCGCGGTGAGTAGGCCGTGGTCTTCGAGCCACTGCGTGGGCAAGAGTCCCTGGCTGCCGTCGCCGAGCGTGATCATATTACGCCCCGCGCGCGCCGCCGCGAGGATCTCCGGCAGCGCGATCTCGTGCTGCTGCCCGTCGTCGCCGGTGAACGCGACGTTGCCGCGCAATTCGAACCAGTCGATGCCCGACGTGATCGACAGGCTCGGCGGCCCGGCCGTCCGGATCAATTGCTGATCGGCGAGAACCGACCAACCCCGGCCGAGCAACTCGGACACCACCGTCGGCATCAGCTTGCTGGCCAGGAGCATCGTGTCGCCCGACGGCGTGTTGATGTGCCGAAGCCCGAGCGAGATGCACGTGTGAATCGCCTCGCGCTCCGCCCGACGGTTGCGTCGGATCAGGTGAGCCCCGTCTGCGACGAAACCATCGTCGTCGTAGGTCACCTCCGCGTCGCCGCCCGTTTGCGCCGCAGAAGCCGCAGCATCATTCGACGCGTCATCGGCCGCCGCCGACTGCTCCGCCGCTTGCGTAGGCTCGGCGAGACCATCGGCTTGTGCATCCGCGGGCTTCGCTTGTTCGGCTTGTTCGTCGCCCGTTTTTGCGACCGGAACGAACCGCCCCGGCGCGATCGGACTGACCCGCTGCTCGCCGTACGCGAACCACAGCCGCGCAACGACGTTCGTCTTCGCCGTCGAAGGCGCGAGCTCGACCGCGGGCGCCGACGTCGGGCTGAAAAGATCGAGGTGCGGCACCGGTTGAATGTTCTGCTCCGCTCGGCCAAGACCCTCGGGTAGGTCCAACTCCGGCAGGTGTGGCAAAAGGTACAGACGATCTAAAAACTTCTCGGTCTCCGCCGCTGCGATCCGCATCACCGATCGCTCGGTCGCGTCGTCGATGTATCGCCCATCGCGAAACTGCGACACCCAACGCCACGCCTCGCGATCGTCGAACCGCGACGCACGACCCTCGTGCACCACGATGCCGCTCGGCCCACCCAGCACCAGGTCCGGCGCCTCCACCGGCACGCGACGCCCGCCGCGCCGCATCTGTAGATCAACCAGTAAATCCCGCGGCTCGTCGTCAACCTCCTCCGCGTCGTCCGCCTCGCCGTCGAAGTCGAACGCCTCCTCGGCGTAAGACGCCGCCTTCGTTCGAAGCGCCGCTTCGCGGTCGGCGTCGTCGTCCGCTGCCGATGTCTGATCCTCCGCGCCGCTCGACTGCTCGCCCTTCAAATCAACGAGTTGATCCTCGTCGTACACCGCGTGCAGATACAGCGACCACGGGCCATCGTCCGCCTGACCATCGTCCCACAGGATTGCACGCAGCTTCGCATCATCGGGCGCCTCCGGGTCGTCGACGTAGCAGCGCCGCGTCGCGATCATCTGCTTAAACAGCGCGACCTGCGCCTGCGGCGGGATGCGGTACATGGCGTGACCGCGCGTCGACGTCCACGTATCGCTGTCTTCGTGCTCGGTCACAAGCGACCCGCCGAGTAGGAGCGAGCAGATCTCGCGGTCCCGTGCATCCGTCAGCGCGTTGACGACATCCGACGACACCTTCAACGGCTTGGGCTTGCCCCAACCCGTGCCCGTCGCGATCCGCTGACGCAGCTCGATTACCAGCCCGTTGTGACGCTGGCTCACGCGCGGGAGCACCGCATAGCACACTTGACGCTGGACCGGAAAAACCGTCTGCGATTGATCCTGCGCGTCCGCCGACGAGGGGCGCAGCATCGTCAGCCGGCCCATCCACTTGGGCTCGTTGCCGTTGCGCGATGCCGTCGGCCCGCCCTCGCGCTTACGCGCCTTCGGCGGCTGCGGCTTGAGCTTCATCAGCTCGCTCAGGTCCGCGCCCGGGCCGTCTTCGTTCACGACGTGCAGCAGCGTCGCCCAGATGTGCTCGCAGAACACGCCCTCTTCCGCTTGGGGCGAATCGCACTCGATCACCGCTTTGCGTTCTTCCTTACGCACGCTGACGGTGACCGTGCCGTCGCCTTCGACCTGCGCACGGATCAACTCGCCGTCCTCCGGCTCGAGCCGAGTGACCTTCTGAGCGTTCAAAAGCGACCGCCCACGCATCTTTGCCTTGCTCTGAAAAAACGGTGACCAAGCCGTGAGTTGTGACAAGCCTAA
>JBMYUK010000499.1:0-2161 GCA_049605275.1 Phycisphaeraceae bacterium | reverse complement strand
CTCCACCCAGCACACCCCGTTCTGGAACGGCGACGCGAAGCAGAAGCGACTCGGCAAGGAAGTCTTCAAGCACATCATCGAGCCCTGCCTGCCCAAGAAGCTCTATAAGAAAGGCACGAAGCTCGTCTTCAACCCGGATGCGAAGACGAAGATCCCGAAGGGCGCGTTGAAGGTCTTCGTCAACCCAACCGGCCAGTTCGAAATCGGCGGGCCGCACGGCGACGTGGGGCTGACCGGCCGAAAGATCATCGTCGACACCTACGGCGGGCGTGGCCGACACGGCGGCGGCGCGTTCTCCGGCAAGGACCCGTCCAAGGTCGACCGCAGCGCCGCGTACATGGCCCGCTACATCGCCAAGAACCTCGTCAAAGCAAACATCTGCGACGTCTGCGAAGTCCAACTCTCCTACGCCATCGGCATCGCCGAGCCCACCTCGATCCACATCGACACCTACAAGACCGGCCGAATCCCCGAGCCGCAGATCGTCGAGATCGTCCGCGACCTCATCCCGCTCACGCCGTCGGGCATCCTCAAGCACCTCAAGCTCCGCGCCCCGATCTTCAAGCAAACCGCCGCCCACGGCCACTTCGGCCGAAAGCCCGGCAAGCTCAAAGTCGGCAACAAGACCCACGAGACGTTCACGTGGGAAAAAACCGACATGGCCGCGAAGCTGAAGAAAGCCGCGGGGCTATAATTAAAATCATGTCTAGAGAATTCGACATCGTGATTGAGCGAGACAGTGAGGGCTACTACGTCGCGTCGGTTCCGGGCCTTCCCGGCTGTCACACGCAAGCCAAGTCGCTGGATGAATTGATGGAGCGTATTACGGAAGCGATTACGCTCTGCCTTGAGTCGGATGGCAGCGATCCAGACACGCTTGAGTTCGTTGGCATCCAAAGACTGCGCGTCGCATGAGCGATCGGTTTCCACGGGTTTCGGGGCAGCAACTGATTGTAGCGCTGAGCAAATGCGGCTTCGAGGTCGCACGGATTCGGGGTAGCCACAACTTTTTGAAGCACGCCGACGGGCGCGCCACGGTAGTTCCGGTTCATCGCGGCGAAACGATTGGGCCGGGGTTGCTCAACAAAATCCTGCGTGATGTTGAAATGACGAAAGAACAGTTCCGAGCACTGCTTTAAGTGCCAAAACGTCGTCGCAACGCCTCCGCTAAACTACCCACATGCAGTCCCGTCGCGGTATCCCGGTTTCGCCTGGCGTTGCGATCGCGAAGGCGGTCGTGCTGGATCACGATGAGCAGACGGTCGCAAAGCGGCACGTCGCCAA
The DNA here is from genome assembly GCA_049605275.1 of Phycisphaeraceae bacterium. Lineage (GTDB taxonomy): Bacteria > Planctomycetota > Phycisphaerae > Phycisphaerales > Phycisphaeraceae > JAHQVV01. Next base: position 877 of record JBMYUK010000499.1, on the reverse strand, counting down.
GGACCAACTCAAGGCCGAGCACGACCTGGTTGACGCGGCGATCGCCGATGCGCTCGCGGACCTCGAAGACCTGCGCGGGCAGACGGCCAGCGTATTAGGCAGCCAACTCGCCGATATCTTCGGTTTCCACGCGGGGCTCTTGAAAGATCAGGCGATCGTCTCGCGGTTTCACGCGGTGATCGACAGCGAGATGGTGACCGGTGCGTACGCGGTGTTCTCGGTGATGCAGGACCTTGCCGACCAGTTCCTCGCGCAGGACAACGCGTTTTTCCGCGAGCGCGTCAGCGACATCTACGACCTCAAGCGTCGGCTACTGACCGAACTCGTCGGCGAGCAGCGGTCGGCGCTGTCCGGGCTCGATCGCCCCGCCATCGTCGTCGCCCACGACCTGACGCCGAGCCAGACCGCGGCGCTCGACCGCAAGCTGATCCGCGGCTTGGCGACGGACCTCGGCGGGCGGACAAGCCACACCGCCATCCTCGCGCACGCGCTCGGCATCCCCGCGGTGGTCGGGCTAAAAGACATCACCCGGCGAGCCGCGACCGGCGACACGATCATCCTCGACGGGCACCGCGGCCACGCGATCCTCCAGCCTGACGCGGCGCAGCTGCTCGAATCCAGGCAAGAGGCGCGCGCCTATCGCGAAGAGGAAAAGGCGCTCAAGAAGCTGGACAACGGCGATGACAAGGGCGATGTCGACAAGGCCATCAAGGAAATCGGCAAGGCCACCAAGGAACTGCTGCCGGTGGAGGCACGAGTCGGCGACCGGGTCGCCGCCGAGGCCCAGCAGCGCGGCCTGATCATCCGCCCGGTGGGGCATCTCAATATCATCTCGCCGCCGCTGATCTGGGACCACGACACCGTGGATCGAGTGGTG
>JBMYUK010000498.1:0-2166 GCA_049605275.1 Phycisphaeraceae bacterium | reverse complement strand
CTACCGCTACCTCGACCACGAACTCTGGCTCGAAGACATCCCGATGGGCACGCCCAAGCCATAAACGAACCGATTCACAACCCCGAACAAGATGAGACATCGACGATTCGGTATCCGCCGGGACACGCCCGGGCGGACGAACCTTCTTCGCCGTCCGCCAGCGCCTGAGTCAGCCGCAACACCCATCGATGAAGAACATCAATGAAATGACATGCATCGCAGCCAACATGCAAGACCGATGATCCACGTTTCTCGATCACTCACCACGCGTCGTGACTCGTGAATGTCGTCGGCGTTTCCCCGGCTGCGTCTACGCCGTTAGCGTCGGCTTGTTCGCCCTCGATGAAGATCGAGATGACAAAGAAGATCATCCCGACGACCGCGAGGCCGAACGCCAGCTTGATCGCGAACCACGTGAGCTCGACGCAGCAGGCGATCAGCCCGATCACAAAGTCGATCAGCATCGGCAGGAGGCAGAACCCGATCAGACCGGCGACGAGGCTGAGCCCGAGCGTCATCTCGCTCGCCAAATCCGGTCCGCGCTGATCCACGAGCGCAAACAAACCGACGAAGCAAACGACCCCTGCGATCAGTTGCATCAGGATCATGCCCGCGCTCGGCTTGGTGTCGGTGAGTTCGCTGCCGGAGACTTCGTAAACGGCCGAGCCGCCGCTCGATGATCGCTTCGGCGACGCGAGCAGCTCGCGCGAGGTCTGGGCCAGCGCTTGACGCTCGTTGTATCGGTTCTGCGCTTCCATGCCACGCGTCGTGGCCTTGGACGGAAACTGATTGGGATAGAGCTCTTCCTGGCGAGCCCGCTCGTCGTAAAAATCGTTCCAGTCCTTGTACATCGTCTTGCCTTTCGCGGGTAGATAACGCGGGGTTTGACGAATCATCCAGCGATCGGCGGGGTTCTTTCACGCGATCCGAAAAAAAGCGCGGCCGGCTAACGCGCGTCGATCGCAATCGCCTTGCGCGTAACCACGAGCTCTACGCCCCCGGCGAAACCAAACGAGCGGCGAGAACCGACCCCGTCGCACGCCGCCTCGACCACCGGCGTCAATGCCTTGCGCGTCAAGCGATCGCCGGGCACGCCCGCATCGATCAAACGCCCCCGTAACACCTCGGCCAGCACCGCGCGATTCAACGAACGCGCCCGATCGCGCGACAAAACGACTCCCGACCCCTTTTTTGAAGCCTCGGCATCCGCCGCGGCGCGAAGCAAGTCGTAGACATCCGCGCAGTGCTCGGCCAGATCGGTCGCCCGATCGGCAGCGTCCGACTGCAAACGCTTGAGATGCGGAATGACCTCGCGACGCAGCATCGCCCGCGTGCGGTCCGTGTCCGCGTTCGTCACATCCTCTCGCCACGATTGCCCGAGCCCATCCAGAAACCCGCGCACCGCCTCGCGACGCACACCGAGCATCGGTCGAATCACAGCAATGGTATCCGACACCTTTTTCTGCGGCGCGATCCCGCGCAGGCCCGCGACGCTCGTCCCTCGGATCAAGCGCATCAGCAGCGTCTCGAGCTGGTCGTCGGCGTGATGCGCCGTCGCGATGTACCCGGCGTCGTGCTCGCGCGCGATCTGCATCAGCGCGGCGTAGCGCAGCTCGCGCGCGTTCGCCTCGACGTTGCCCGATCGGTCGCCGGGCCGGATGTCGCGACGCGCGTAAGTCAGGCCCAGACGCTGGGCCAAGCGCTCGACGAACGCCGCGTCGTCTTCCGCCTCGTCGCGCAGGTGATGCTGCACATGCGCGACGACCGGCCGCAGCCGCCACCGCCGACGCTCCGCCAGCAGGGCTAATGCCCGCGTTAGCGCAACCGAGTCCGCACCGCCCGAGCAGGCGACGACGACCGTCGCGCCCGGCTCGACCTCGCACGAACGCCGAAGCGCCCGCGCGATCGATCGGACCAGCGGATCGTAGTGGGGTGCGGGTCGGCGGGTCACGGCCGGATTGTAACGGTGCGTGGTGCCTAGCCGGTTCGCGTTAGAATCAGGCCATGACGACGGGCCGAGCCGACGACGACGCGCCGACGCGGGTGATCGAGCTGGTGGTGAAGACCGCGAATGGCCGGATCCCGGTGATCGCGGGCGCGGGGTCGAACAACACGGCCGAATCCATCGGCTTGATCCGCTTCGCCGAATCCGTCGGCGCGGACGCG
>JBMYUK010000497.1:0-2172 GCA_049605275.1 Phycisphaeraceae bacterium | reverse complement strand
ATCTGGTACGGCACGCCGCCGTCGCGCAGCGCTTCTTCCATGACGCGCGACAGCGTGTTGACGCGATAGAACACGGCCATGTGTCCCCAGGGGATGCCTTGTTCGTCGTGGAGCGCGCGGAAGCGATCGACGACCCATCGGGCCTCGCCGCGCTCGTCGTACTGCGTGACGATCTGAACCGGGTCGCCGTCGGGGTTGTCGGTCCAGAGGGCCTTGTGCTTTCGACCGCGGTTATGGCGGATCAGGGCGTCTGCGGTGTTGAGGATCTGCTTGGTCGAGCGGTAGTTTTGTTCGAGGCGAACGACGGCGGGGTCGGGGTAGTGGTCTTCGAACTCGAGGATGTTCTGGATATTCGCGCCGCGCCAGCCGTAGATGGATTGGTCGGGGTCGCCGGTGGCCATGATGTTCTTGTGTCCCGCGGCGAGGGTGTTGGCGATCATGAACTGAGCGTGGTTGGTGTCCTGATACTCGTCGATGAGGACGTACTGAAATCGATTGCGCAGTTCGTCGAGCGCGTCGCTGTCTTTTCGCATGAGTTCGACGGTCTTGAGGAGCAGGTCGTCGAAGTCGAGCGCGTGGTTTTTCGTGAGGATGTCGGCGTAGCGGGTGTAGACCTTGGCGACGGTGCGGTCGTAGAAGTTGTCCGCGTTGTTGGCGAATTGCTTGGGGCCGATGAGTTCGTTCTTGGCGTTGCTGATGGCGGCGAGCATCGTGGCGGGCGGGAAGTTTTTCGTGCTGATCTCGAGGTCGTCGAGGGTCTGCTTCATCGCGCGTTTCTGATCGGACGTGTCGTAGATGGAATACCCCGGGGGCAGACCGAGGCGATCGGCGTATTGACGCAGCAGCCTGGCGCAGAGGCTGTGGAACGTGCAGATGGTGACGGCCTTACTCTGCCGCTCGGTCAAAAGCGCGCCGACGCGCTCGCGCATCTCGGCGGCTGCTTTGTTGGTGAAGGTGATCGCGAGGACGTTCCACGGCGCGACGCCGCAGCGCTGGATCAGATGCGCGACGCGGCGGGTGATGACGCGGGTCTTACCCGAACCCGGGCCGGCGAGGACGAGAAGCGGCCCGTCGAGATGGACAACCGCTTCCTGCTGCGGCGGGGTGAGCCCGGCCAGCAGGGGGTCTTGCTGCGCGAAATCGTTGCGTTCTTCCGTGACCGGCTCGGGTTTCGTCGGCATCTATTCAGTCTAACAGGTCGATCTCAATTCAACGGCAGCCCGGTGTCGCTGGTGCACGGGCCCATCTGTTTCGCGGTGGCGAGCGTCGTGCGCGTTCGGCGGAGATACTGCTCGAGTCGTTCGAACCGCTTGAAGACACACGGCTCATTCAACACGGCGTACCGCTGCTCGCTATCGCGGGAGGCGGCCTGCCAGGCGAGGTCGATCGCGACGGGCGTGGAGAGGTCGGGCGTGAGCCAGTTGCGGACGTTATTGATCTCGCTGATCTGGCCGAGGTACGGATCGCTGATGAGCCTTTCGAGTTCGGCTCGCTGGTCTTCCAGGTCGATTTCCATGACGCCCTTTTCGCTGGGGCGGAGGATCGCTTTTCGGTAGCCGGCCTCGTCGGCTTCGACTTCTTCGTGGACGGTCGCGCGGGCGATGCCCTGGAGAAGAATGTTGTATCGGCCGTCGGCGAATCGGTCGTGGTGCACGATGTAGCCGACGCAGACGGCGGGGCGGATCGGGGGCGTGGCTTCGTATTCGGTCTTGTATGCATCGCCTTCGAAGGTGGCCATGGCGATGAGGCCGTCGGAGTCGAGCGCGTCGCGGGTCATCGCTCGGTAGCGGTCTTCGAAGATGTGCAGGGGAACGGTCGCGTGGGGCAGCAGGATGCACGGCGCCAGCGGGAACAGGCGAATCGGTTTGTTGAAATCGACGGTGAGTGTGTGGGGCATGTTGATCTGTCAGGAAAGATGCGACTCATTCGCTGAGAAATCATAGGCAAGGCAGATTGGGTTTTCTGGCGTTTGGATCCGGGGCGGCGCTCCGCTTTGCCCCGGCTTGGGGGTGGGGGTTGGGGTCAGATGCCGCCGCCGAGGTCTTGTTCGATGGAGGGGCCGGCGCCGCGTCGGGCTTTGACTTTGGGGGTGGGGTGGTCGGCGAGGACGGTGTGGTCGGGCGGGACGGACTTGGTGGTGAAGACCGAGCCGGCGATGGTAGAGCGTGCGCC
>JBMYUK010000496.1:0-2183 GCA_049605275.1 Phycisphaeraceae bacterium | reverse complement strand
CGCCGCCCCCGCCGGGGATTGAAGAGTATCGACAGCAGCGGATGGAAGGTGCGCGCACGCCGGACGCGAGCTGAGCGTTAAACGCCTTGGATCTTGTTCCAGCCGTTGTGGGCCGCGACCTTGTACGCTTCGGCGAGGGTCGGGAAGTTGAAGACGTTGTTGATGAAGAACTCCGCCTTGCCGCCCAGGGCCATGCAGGTCTGGCCGATGTGGACCAGTTCGGTCGCGCCGGTGCCGATGGCGTGGATGCCGACGATCTCGTGCGTGTCCTGATGGATGAGGAGCTTGAGCATGCCCTGGTCGTCGCCGATGATCTGGCCGCGCGCGATCTCGCGGTAGTGCGCGATGCCGGCCTCGTAGGGGATGCCCTCCTCGGTGAGCTGTTTTTCGGTCTTGCCGACCATCGAGATCTCGGGGACCGCGTAGATGCCGTAGGGAAAGAGGTCCTGGTTCCAGCCTTCGACCTCGACGCCGAAGGCGTGGCAGATGGCGCGTCGGCCCTGCTCGAACGACGTGGACGCGAGCGCGGGGAAGCCGATGACGTCGCCGGCGGCGTAGACGTGCTCGATCGCGCGCGGGTTCTCCGGGTCCTCCGTGTTCATGCACTGGTAGTGCTCGTTGACTTTCAGACGCTCGCGGTCGTCGTAGGTGATGCCGACGTTTTCGAGCGCGAGCTTGCCGCACACGCCCTGGCGACCGACCGCGTACAACAGCGTCTCGGCCTTGATGTGCTTGCCCGACTCCAACTCGGCCTCGACCAGCGAGCCGTTGACCGATCGCTGGTTGCTCCCGTCGGTCGGCGACAGCGAGTTGATCTTCGTGACCTTCTCGCCGAGGCGAAGCGTGATGCCCTCTTGCCGCATGTGGTACTGGAACGCGCCCTGAATCTCGTCGTCGATGAAGCCGAGCACCTGGCTTCGGCCTTCGATGAGCGTGACGCGGACGCCGAGCGTCGCCATGATGCACGCGTACTCGACGCCGATGACCCCGCCGCCGACGACGATCAAAGTCCTTGGCAGCTTCTTGAGGTTCAAGAGCGTGTCCGAGCTGAGCACGTCCGTGTCATTGAACGGCACGTGCTTGGGCAGCGCGGGTCGCGTGCCGACGGCGACGAGGAACTTATCCGCCGTGAGCATCTCGTTCTCGCCTTCGCGGACGACCTGGACGAGGTTGGGCCCTTCGAAGTGCGCCGCGCCCCAGACGAGGTCGATGTTGTTGCGGTCGAATTGCTCGCGGATCACTTCCCACTCGTGGCGAACGACGCGATCGGACACGGCCACAAGGTCGGCGACGGTGATGTCTTTCTTGACGCGGTAGCTTCGGCCGTACCACCCGCGTCGCGAGGCGCCGGTGAGGTGCAGCGCCGCTTCGCGCAGGGCTTTACTCGGGATCGTGCCGGTGTTGACCTGCGCGCCGCCGACGACTTTGGATTTCTCGATGATGGCGACGGACTTACCGAGTTTCGCGGCTTGGATCGCGGCCTTCTGACCCGCGGGTCCGGTGCCGATGACGATGCAGTCGTAGTGTTTCATGGTCTGCCGTTTGAACAAAAGAAAGGGTGATCGATCCCTATGGATATCGGTTCAGGCCGTAGGCAATTTAACGATTGCACGGGTTAGCTGCGCGACGGGCATCGTTGCGAGACGCGTGGCGTCGCATTATCGGTCGGGACTGGCCGGGTGGACGAGCAGCCACCGCGCCCCGGCCGAGGCGCGGATCGAGCGGATAAAGATCTGCGAGGCGGGGACGAGTGTGGTTCGGCCGGGTGTGAGTTCGATCGCCTCGCCGCTGGTGAAGGTGATCGTCGCGGAGCCGGCGAGGGGCATGTAGATCGCCGGGTGCTTTCCGAGCGGCAGGTCTTGCTCGTGATCGGAGTTGAACACGGTGTCATGATCGCATGCGAACGCGAGGATGGAAAAGTACTCGCACGCCGCGGCGACCGACATCGTCAAACCCTCGGCCCACGGGATCGTGGGCAGCGCTTCGTCTTCGGCTTCGTCTGCGATGTCGTCGTTGAATTCGATGCACGCCATGGCCTGTTCGATGTGAAGCTCGCGATCGGTTCGGGCCCAGTCGTAGATGCGGTAGGTCGTGTCGCTGGGCGTCTGCACCTCGGCGACGAGCACGCCAGCGCCCAGCGCGTGGAGCGTGCCGCTGGGCAGGTAGTGGCAATCGCCTTTGCT
>JBMYUK010000495.1:0-2187 GCA_049605275.1 Phycisphaeraceae bacterium | reverse complement strand
TTGATCGCGATTTTCCTGCGACGCGTAGCGTCGCGGCTATTTACAAAACCGATATAAACGTGCCGTTTAAGGTTGTTCTGACGCGGCCTCCCCGACGCTCATGCGTCGTTGTGGAGGTCGATGAGGGCGGCTTCGCTTTGGCGTGGGGCGTCGCGTTTTTGTTTCGCGCTGTCGCTTCGCTCGGTGGAGAGTCGGTGGATGTAGGCGTCGTCGACGTCGCCGGTGACGTAGTCGCCGTCGAAGACCGAACAGTCGAAGCGGTCGATCTTCGGGTTGCCGATCAACGAGCATTCTTTGAGGTCGTCGAGATCTTGATAGACGAGCCAGTCGGCGCCGATGTGTTTGCAGACTTCGTCGTCGGTTCGGCCGTGGGCGACGAGTTCTTCGGGCGCGGGCATGTCGATGCCGTAGACGTTGGGGAAGCGCACGGCCGGTGCGGCGGAGCAGAAGTAGACTTTTTTCGCGCCGCTGTCTCGGGCCATCTGGATGATTTGGGAGCAGGTCGTGCCGCGGACGATCGAGTCGTCGACGAGGCAGACGACCTTGTCTTTGAACTCGAGCTCGACGGGGTTGAGTTTCTGGCGGACGCTCTTTTTACGCAGCGCCTGGCCGGGCATGATGAAGGTTCGGCCGATGTAGCGGTTCTTGATGAATCCCTCTCGGAAGTGGACGCCGAGCGTCTCGGCGAGCGACATCGCCGCGGTTCGACCGGAGTCGGGGATGGGCATGACGACGTCGATGTCGTGGTCGGGTCGGAGTCGGAGGATCTTCTTCGCGAGCATGTCGCCCATACGCAGGCGGGCTTTGTAGATCGAGACTTCGTCGACGATCGAGTCGGGTCGGGCGAGGTAGACGTGCTCGAAGATGCACGGGCTCAGCTGCGAGCGGTCGCTGCATCGCCGGGCGTGGCACTTGCCGGCGGTGTCGATGAAGACCGCCTCGCCGGGCGCGATGTCGCGCTCGACGGAGAACCCCTGGGCGACGATGGCGACGGACTCGGAGGCGATCATGTAATCGGCGCCCCAGAGCTCGTCCTTGCCTCGGCCGAAGGTGAGCGGGCGGATGCCGTTGGGGTCGCGGAAGCCGACGACGCCGTAGCCCGTGATCATCGCGACGACGGCGTACGCGCCGCGGCATCGGCGGTGGACCTGACGCACGGCCTCGAAGACGCCGTCGGGCGTGAGTTTGGTCTGCGCGACCTTGGCGAGTTCGTGGGCGAAGACGTTGAGCAGGACCTCGGAGTCGCTGGTCGTGTTGATGTGGCGGAGGTCCGAGCGATAGAGCTCGTCGACGAGTTGGTCGGCGTTGGTGAGGTTGCCGTTGTGCGCGAGCGCGATGCCGTAGGGCGAGTTGACGAAGAACGGCTGCGCCTCGGCCGAGCTCGAGCAGCCCGCGGTCGGGTAGCGGACGTGGCCGATTCCCATGGGCCCGGTGAGCTGGTCCATGTGTTCTTGTCGGAAGACGTCGCGGACCAGGCCGTTGTGCTTGCGGAGCAGGACCTTGCCGTCGTGGCTGGTCATGATGCCGGCGGCGTCCTGCCCGCGGTGTTGCAGGACGGTGAGCGCGTCGTAGAGGCGCTGATTGACGTCGTCTCTTGCGACCAGGCCGACGATACCGCACATAAGCAGACTCGGGTCGTGGATGGCGGGCGTGTTCGCGCCTCATCGACGCGTCGGTCGTAGTTTAGCGTATGAGCGCGCGGCGAGGCGTAAGGATATGATGCCTCGCGTCGTGACCCCATCGGCCGAGCCCGACAACCCGCCGCCGAGCCTCGACGCAAAGGCGTTTGGGCGCAGCCTGCTCCGCTGGTACCGCAAGCACCGACGCGACCTGCCCTGGCGTCCGCGGCGCGGCGAGCCGACCGATCCGTATCACACCCTCGTCAGCGAGGCGATGCTGCAGCAGACGCAGGTCGCGACGGTCGTGCCCTACTTCCACCGATTTATCGATGCGTTCCCGTCGGTGAAAACGCTCGCCGACGCGGACGAACAGCAGGCGCGGGCGGCGGTCGCGGTCTACATCGACGGGATGAGTCACGCCGAGGCGGCCAAGGTCCTCGGTGTCTCCCGGCGCACCGTGGATGCGCGCGAGACCTCCCCCGATGTAGCCGGTGATGGAGGGCAGGGAGACGTCGTCGATGTGCTCGCCGTCGAAGTCGAAGACCCGCAGGACGGGCTTCACGTCCTC
>JBMYUK010000494.1:0-2188 GCA_049605275.1 Phycisphaeraceae bacterium | reverse complement strand
ATGAAGAGGTGTTGTTGTTGGAGGAGCGGGTGAGTGAATTGGAGAAAACGAAGAAGGGGCTCAAGAAGAAGGCCTGCGGAATGGGTCGGAACGCGAACAAGGCTAAGAAAGTTTCGAGGGTGAAGGCGGTCGCGGCGGGTGGGCTGCACTTCGGCCCCCGGAAGTTGACCGAGGCGGAGGCGGAAGCTGAGAAGGTCGCGGCTGAGGCGAAAGCGAAGCAGGACGAGGCGGCGGCGATCGACGCGGAATTGAAGGAGGCGAAGCGGAAAGCCAAGCGTGCAAAGAAGAAGTTCGACCCGGCGCAGGAGGCGTTTGCGCGGGAGTTGAAGGATCGGTGGTTGGAGGAGGTGGTGGCGCGGCCGGGGCTTTTAGCGCCTGCGGCGGCCCCCGGAACGGTGCGGTACGACGTGACGCGGGGGATTCAGGCGACGACGAGCGAGTCTGTAAGTCTCAACAATGTCGAGCGGTTACAGCTACCCGACGCGGCGTAGAGCGGGGAATGTCCAATGTCCAAGCCTAAATGACCAATGGCAATGCAGCAAGGCATTTTGTCCACAGATTTCATAGATTGCACAGATTGAAGGCAGGGTTAACGCCTCGAACTCAAAATCAAAGACATGAAACCACTTTAAACCACGAAGTCACGAAGAGCACGAAGTAAACCTCACCGCTCCAATGCCTTGCTTCGCGTCCTTCGTGCCTTCGTGGTTATTCTTTGCATTGAATCTGCGAAATCTGAGCAATCTGTGGACCAACCGGCCTTGGGTCAGAGGATCTTGCGGGTCATGCCGCGTTTGGCGTCTTTTTCCATCTCGCGTTTCTTGATGTCGTCGCGTTTGTCGTAGCTTCGCTTGCCTTCGGCGATGGCGATCTCGACTTTGACCCGGCCGTCCTTGAAGTACATCGCGGTGGGGACGAGGGTGACACCCTTGGCGGTGGTCGCGCCGAAGAGTTTTTTGACCTGGGCTTTGTGGACGAGCAGTTTGCGGGCGTTCTTGGGCGCGTGCTGCAGCGGGCCGGCCTGGGGGTAGAGCGCGATGTCGACGTTGTGGAGCCACAGTTCCATCGTGTGCGGGTTGACCGCGGCGTAGCCCTCGGCGATCGAGACGCGCGAGTGGCGCACGCTCTTGACCTCGCTGCCTTGCAGCACGATCCCGCACTCGAGATGGCCCGACAGGTTGTAGTCGCGCTTGGCCCGGCGGTTCTCGATCCGGGGTGCGAGGTTGTCTTTCTTTTTCTTGCGCTTGGCCATGGTGTGTGCTTTGCGAAGCGGAAGCGAGCGATTCTAGCGGGGCTAGGTGATGGGTGTTGGGTTCTAGGTGTTGGATTGATCCCCAAAACTTAAAACCAGATACCCAATACCCGGCTACTTCCCCACACAAAAGGTCGCGAAGACTCGGCCGATGACTTCGTCGGGCGTGAGTTGGCCGCCTAGCGAGGCGAGCGCATCGAGCGCGGTGCGCATGGTGTTGGCGAGCAGTTCGATGTCGTGCAGGTGCGAGTCGGACGCCGCCGGAGCGAGCAGCGCCTGGGTGTCTCGCAGCGCACTAACCGCGTCGCCGATCGCTTGCTCGTGGCGCGGTTGCAGCGCAAGCAGGTCGGCCTGGACGCTTACGGCCTTCTCGGCCAAGGCGTTGACGATCGCGGTGCGTAAGGTGTCGAGCCCTTCGCCGGTGATCGCGCTGATACGCAGAACGCCGTGCCTGTCGAGATCGGCATCGGACGAAACCACTGCTGGGCCAAGGTTCTTCTGCAAGTCCGCTTTGGTTTGCAAGTCGATGGTGGGAGCCGATGAAGAAACGTTAACAAACGTATGCGGGTCGTCGGCGACGCGCAGCAGCAGGTCGGCCTGCCGGATCGCGTCGTGCGCGATGCGTTGTGCTTCGTGATCGGGGGCGGGGCGTCCTTGATCGCCTGCTCCGTGCAGTTCGTCTAGCCCGGCCAGATCGACGAGCATCGCCTCGACCGCGCGTCCGTTTCGAGCCGAGAGGCGGAGCGGTTCTAGCAAGGCGTCGCGGGTCGTGCCGGGCGTCGCGTCGATGACCGCTCGCTCTCGGTTGAGTAGCGCGTTGAAGAGGGTGCTCTTGCCCGCCCCGCCGGCGCCCAGCAGCCCCAGCACCACCGGGGTCTCGGGCCGACGCAGGCGCAGGTGCAGGGCGTGGGCCAGGTGCACCCCGAAGGCCCGGGT
>JBMYUK010000493.1:0-2190 GCA_049605275.1 Phycisphaeraceae bacterium | reverse complement strand
AATTGTCTGGATATGACGCGCTACGATCGAGAGCACTTGGTCGCGCTGTACCTGGACACCCGTCTGCAACTCATCGGTCGAGAGACGGTCCATGTCGGTACGGCCGACGCCTGCATGATCAGCCCGCGTGAGATCTTTCGGGGCTGCCTGCTCGCCGGTGCGACCCAGGTCCTGGTCCTGCATAATCATCCCTCGGGGGATCCTTCACCTTCTGATGAGGACCATCGCGTGGCCGATCACCTCGATCAACTTGGTGAACTGATGGGCGTGGCCCTGACCGACTTCATGGTTGTCGGCGAAGGCGGTCGGTTCTGGTCCCGTCAGCACGGCGAGGGGCTGGTCAGGACGCCCAACCACCCAACCCAGACCCTGCTGCGGGAGTACCTGAGCGGCGACACATATACAGGGTGCTCACACGCAGAGGCTTGCGCTTTGCTCGAGCCGCTGGTATGCTCGCGATCATTACCACGATGACACCGAAGCAGGTTGAACAACTCGCCAACCAACTCATGGACCAGCACGGCCTGCTACGCGATGGCTGGGTCTTCAGGTGGAGCTGTGGTAAGCAGCGGCTGGGCTGCGCTCAGATCCGCCTAGCACGGGACCGCCGAACGGGCAAGACAAGGGAGAAGAAGTCGATCCTCGTCTCGCGACACCTCGTTGAGCTCAACACCGACGCGGTGATTCGTGACGTCATCCTTCACGAGATCGCCCACGCGCTGGCTGGCCTCGAGCATGGCCACGACCATGTTTGGCAGCAGGTCTGTCTACGTATCGGTGCCACGCCCCAGCGTCTGGCCGGCGAAGAAGTCCGTGTGGTTCAGCCGCGCTATGCCATTGTCTGTGGCGCCTGCAGGCAGCAACTGGGACGACGTCATCGTCGCGTGTCCGCACAGCGCATGCGGACGTCCTACTGTGCACGCTGCGGGCCGGGTTCGGCGGGGAAGTTGTGTCTGGTGGATCAATCCGCGGCTGACCCGGGCTAGCCGCCGCATCCTCTGGGCGGCAACAAGCCCCCGGAGGTTAAACGTATGAATCCAAAAGATACCCCATTGAAGGGTTACCTGATCCTGAACCGCACCGACAATATTCTGCTGTACCCCGAGCCCTTCCCCACCCGTCAAGAAGCTTTGCTGCACCTGCGCGAGCGACTTGCTGCGATTCAAGAGCATCAGGGGTATTGGCTGACCGTTGACCGACGACGCATCCCCGTCGAGGCATTAGATGTAGAGATCGTGGAGGACCGCGGCCAGAGACTGGCCACCGCGTTCGACTATCTGTAGCAGCCGGTGTTATCGCCGGGCTAACTGAAAGCTTTGCCCAAGTATCGCCCCGCCCGCCACCCCAACTGCTTAGAGCGTGATTGCAACTGCGGGTTCCAGTTGCCCGCTGTTGAGGCGTATGGATGCATCCCACAAAACTCAGTCCGTGCCGGCGATCCGGGCCCTTGAGGTGTATGGCTGTCTAAGTGACGATCAGTTGGCTCGTGTTACCAGCCAACGCCCCGAATCGGTGCGTAAGAGAATGGTGAAACTGAAGAAAGCCGGCGAAGTGCTGCGGGTCTCGCATCGACGCGGCGGGGCGGGCAGGCCGATATCGGTCAGTTGTCTGCCTCGTTCGAACTGGGACACATCGCCAAAGCGAGAGCATCAGCTCCAACTCAATAATGTACGGATCGGCTTCTCATTCAGTGTCAGACCCTCAACTGGCCTGACCATCCGAACCTGGGACTCCCAAAATCTAACCCTACCCCCACCCTCGGAATCCTCCACAGCGTCTTCATCCAACAATGGCAAGCATGTCCGGCCTGATGCTGTAGTTTTGATCGAGCACAAACAAGCCAAGCGACCTCTCGTGGTTTTCCTTGAATTGGACCGTGGTACTGAAGCGCTATCGCGGTCCAGCACCAAACAATCAAGCTGGGCGATGAAAGCCAAGCTCTACCAAGAGACGGCACAACTGGTCCGCTGGCGAGACTGGGTACGGAGCCAAGTATCATCCCGGCAAGAAGCAGTTTGCCGACTGGCCGTCGTGACGAACTCGACGGCTCGGCTGACCAGTATCGATGACACACTCCAGTTGAATACCCTTGCAGTGGGAGCTTGGTTGACGCGATATGACGATTTCATCGATCGCGGCCCCTGGGCAAAGATCTGGCAGCGATCAGGCGAGAACACACCTCGCTACTTC
>JBMYUK010000492.1:0-2193 GCA_049605275.1 Phycisphaeraceae bacterium | reverse complement strand
CAACGCGACGGCAGCCACAACGCTCTGCTCGTCGCGCTCCGTCGGCTCGAAGACCCCGCCCTGCTCCCGCTGTTCCGCGGCCTCAGCAACGCACCCTTCCCCGATATGCGAGCCCACGGCCGACTCGGCGCCGCCGCGCTCAGCCCACAGCGCCGCATCGACCTCGCCGACCTCGCCGAGATCGAAGACCAACGCGAACTCGTCCAACTCCTCTCCGCCGCGATGGACGATAAGCTCATCGACCGGCAAGGCATGACCACGCTGCTCACCTGGGACGGCCTCGACCTGCCGCTGCGTCAGGCGATCGCGCTGCGCGTCCTCGGCCTCGGCGGCGACGTCGACATCCAGCCGTTTCGCGCCTCGCTCGACCTCGAACTCAGTGACGACGTCAACCCCGCCCGCCTCTTGCAATACGCGATCGCGGGCTTGCTGCTCGCTGAGTCCGACGACGACGCGGGAAGGGACGCGCTTAAGAATCTCCTCAACCTGAAAGGCGACACGGCCGAGGCGGTCATCGGCCAGGTGCTCGACACGGTGACGCGGCAGGGTTTCGACTCGGCCGGGCCGCTCGCCGTCATGATCGCGAGCGACACCTTGCGCAGCGGATTGCTTCGGCTACGCGCCATCCAGGCGGCCCTGCGCCTTCAGGTGCCGACGGCCGAGGCGACCTGGACACGTATGTTCGAGAGCGCCGCCGAAGCGCCGGTTCGTGTCCGCCTGGCGATGATCGCGCTCGACGCCGCGACCGAGGTCAAGCCCGAACTGTTCGACGCATTGAACAACGAAGGCGCGTGGATCGAACGCATCGCCAACACCGGCCGAGCGATCAGCAGCGACCACGTCGACCTCCCCCAAGCCCTCGAACCCCTGATCGCGATCGCCCGCCCGCTGTCCACGCAGTGGCTCGTCACACATGTCCGTCGCGACAAGCCCCCCGCCGGGCCGAGCCTGTTGCAGTCGATCGTCCGCCACCACCACGCCGCCGAGCCGCGCCACCGCGGACGCATCACCCAAACCGCCATCGACGCCGCGACCGCGCTCGCCGAGGTCTACCCCGATTTCGTCAATCAGACCCTTGCCCAATCGCTGAACCAACCCGACGCGGCCGAGCCCGCCACGACCACCCCGACCGACCGCGATCTCCAATTGGCCCGGCGACAAGTCCTGCTCCTCGGCCTCGCCCGTGCACAAGGCCAAGGCCTCGAGCCTTTCGCGCAGGCCCTCGAACCCGACGACCACAACGACTTCACCACCGACGCCCTCCGGCTGTTCATCCGAGCCAAGCACGACGCCCCCCTCACTGAACCGGAGTGGAACCGCGTCAGCGACATCGTCCAGGGCGTCGGCGGCCTCGATACCGCCATGCGACTCCAACTCGCCTGGGCCTACCTCAAGCACAAGAATGTCGCCGACCAAGCCATCGCCGCCGCGCTCAAATAACTCCCCTAAGCCGTCGAGCAACGCCTAGACGGACAAACTCCTCTGCGTTGAAGGTCGCCGACCCCGGCCTATACGTACCCCACTAAAACCTCGCGCGTCTTGATAGCCGCCGCGTAACACGCGGGGGGGGCGAATCGGCTGGCATCGATTCAGCGTGACCGCGATCGAAGCCGGCCACCACTCGCCCCCGTGCGTTGCCCGGCGACTAAGCAACGCGCAACACTTACCAATACCCGCGACCGCGTGGTATCCTGAACCTTTCGCACCCCGCAAGGACGCGGCACATGTCCGAAATCCCACTCTCCGCTCCCGACATCACCGACGCCGAGATCGACGCCGTCACACGCGTCCTCCGCTCCGGCCGACTCTCCATCGGGCCCCAGCAAGACCTCTTCGAACAGCAAATCGCCCGGCGATGCGAACGCACCACCGGCGTCGCCGTCTCCTCCGGCACCGCGGGCCTGCACCTCGTCCTCCTCGCGCTCGGCATCGGCCCCGGCGACGAAGTCATCACCACGCCCTTCTCCTTTATCGCCTCGGCCAACTGCATCCTCATGGTCGGCGCCAAGCCCGTCTTCGTCGACATCTGCCCACAGTCCCTAAACCTCGACCCCCGCAACGTCGAACAAGCCATCACCGACAAGACCAAAGCCATCCTCGCCGTCGAGGTGTTCGGCAACCCCCAGCACATGGACGCCGTCGAAGCCGTCGCGAGACGACACGAAATCGCGCTCATCGAAGACGCCTGCGAAG
>JBMYUK010000491.1:0-2194 GCA_049605275.1 Phycisphaeraceae bacterium | reverse complement strand
TCGAGCCGGCGGACGGGGGCCTCGGCGTCGATGCCCTGCGCGTCGGGCAGGGACCAGCGGATTTTGTGCGCGCGGGCGAAGGCGTCCATCGCGCCGGGCTCGTCACGCTGCGCGTCGAGCACGAGCCCGTGGTCGAAGTCGATCGCGCCCGGCGCCCCGATGCCGAGCCCGGAGAGGTCCGACTCGGTCAGCGACGCCTTGTCCAGCAGCTTGCGACAGAGCTTTTCGATCCGCCCGAGTACGGCGTCGGCGCCCTCGGCCGCCTTGGTCTTCGTCCCGTCACGGACGACGATCTCCTGCTTATCCGCGTCGTAGATCGCCGCCTGAATATTGGTGCCACCGAGGTCGATGCCGAAATAGAGATTGGCTTTAGCCATGTTATGGATTCCGTTGATGTTCGTCTTTATTACCGCGGAGGCGCGGAGTTCGCGGAGGTAGGCCGTTGTCAGGTCAGCACGACGCGTTTGATGCCATCGCGCAGAACCTCGACGTTGAAATTAATCAGTAGGGCAACGTTTCGATCTGCAGCTTTAAGATACGAAATAACCTGTGCCTTGTGGATTGCGGCCAGCTTTTCGACGGCCTTCAGTTCGACAACGACTTGTTGTTCAACCAGTAAGTCCATCCTGCTATCTCCGATCGGTCGACCTTTATAACAGAGTTGGATGGGGAATTCGGCTTCGAACGAGATGCCGCGGATATCGAGTTCGATGCCAAGCGCTTTTTGGTACGTCGATTCAATAAAGCCCGGCCCCAACTGACGGTGCACCTCGATTGCTGCTCCGATGATCGCTTGGGTGATGTCATTGATCCTTTGCGGGATGTCTTTCATGTGGCCTTTCTCAGCGTGCTCCGCGCCTCCGCGGTTTCAACATCCGGTCTCTCTCAGCCTAAGCTCGGCCGTTGTTGTCCGTGCTCGGTTTCGCGTTCGAAGAGCCTTGCGATTTGGAAAAGGCGTTGTTCGTCGAAGGCCTTGCCGAGCAGTTGGACGCCGACGGGCAGCGGTTTGCCGTCGATGGTTGCGAAGCCGCCGGGCAGGGAGATGCCGGGGATGCCGGCGAGGTTGGCGGTGACGGTGTAGATGTCGTTCATGTACATCTGCAGGGGATCGTCGGCCATCTCGCCGATCTTGAACGCCGGGCCGGTCGTGGTGGGACAGAGGATCGCGTCGCAGGCTTGGAAGGCGGTGTGAAAGTCGCCGGCGATGAGTCGGCGTGTGCGGAGGGCGAGGTCGTAGTACTTTTCGTCGTAGCCGGAGGAGAGGGCGTAGGTCCCGAGGACGACGCGTCGCTTGACCTCCTGGCCGAAGCCCTCTGCGCGCGACTGGCAGTAGAGATGCATGATCGGGTTTTCGCCGTCGGGCGGCGGGGTGTCGGTGCGGTGGCCGAAGTGCACGCCGTCGTATCGCGCGAGGTTGGACGAGCACTCGGCGGTGGCGACGATGTAGTAGCAGGGGATGCCGTGCTCGGTGTGAGGCAGGTCGACTTCGACGATCTCGGCCCCGGCTTGTTTGTAGACCTCGAGCGCCTGCTCGAAGGCTTGTGTCACCGCGGGATCGTTCGCGCCGTCTTGTAGGTACTGGTTCGCGACGCCGATGCGCAGCGGACCGTCGGTTTGGAGTTTTGCATCGACGTCGTGCAGGTTGTCGGGGACGTCGATGGCGGCGCTGGTCGAGTCGCGGGGGTCCTTGCCGAACATGATCTGTGAGAGCAGCGCGGTGTCGGCGACGTTTCGGGTGAAGGTGCCGATCTGATCGAGCGAGGAGGCGAAGGCGACGAGTCCCCATCGCGAGATTCGGCCGTAGGTCGGCTTGAACCCGACGACGCCAGTGATGGACGCGGGCTGGCGGATGGACCCGCCGGTGTCCGAGCCGAGGGCGGCGGCGGCGAGGTCTGCGGCCACGGCGGCGCTGGACCCACCGGACGATCCGCCGGGCACGCGATCGGTGTCCCACGGGTTTTTCGTGACGCCGAAGGCGGAGTTTTCGGTGGACGAGCCCATGGCGAACTCGTCCATGTTGGTTTTACCGAGGACGATAGCGCCTTCGTCTTCGAGGCGTTTGACGGCGGTGGCGGTGAAGGGCGAGCGGTAGTGCTCGAGCATCTTCGAGGAGCAGGCGGTGGTGCCTTGGGTGTGGCACATGCAGTCTTTGATGGCGATGGGGACGCCGGCGAGTCGGCCGGTGATCTCGCCG
>JBMYUK010000490.1:0-2220 GCA_049605275.1 Phycisphaeraceae bacterium | reverse complement strand
GCGCAGCCGTCCTAACGCGTTGATCGGCATGACCCAGTAGCTCGAACAGCGTTTCATCGGACGCCGTCTCAAACCCGCTAGCAAACAGCTCCTCCACCTCCGCAATCAAGCCGGCCTGCTCCGCGTGTGCCGCCTCGTTTACCATCACTTTCAGGTGACCGTGTTTGTCGTTCGGCCCCCAGCCGCCGCCCCAGTCGCTGAGGTAAAGCCGGCCGTCGTAACCCCAGGCCACATCCGAGATGCTTTCGCTTGCGGTGGGTAGCTTGCTGTCTTCGACGACCTTGAAGCTCGCGCCATCGGGCTTCACCAACACGTGGCGGACCCCGGCCGGGTAGTCGCACATCAGAAACGAGCCGTGCGTAGGGAACACGTCGCCGGTCCCGGGGTAGTGGGCGATGCCGGAGGGGCCTCGGCCGACGTTTGCCAGCGGCGGCATGATCCACGCGGGCTGTGCGGGGTCGCTCTTCTCGAAACGCGGCTCCCACATGTGCTCGCGGTTCCACGGGCCCCGGCTGGGGATGCTCTGCACGTCCTGACGCCAGCCGGCATCGGACCCCTCGGGCACGTAGCAGAACCGCGCGAGGTCCCCGCCATCGGAGTTGTTATCACCGGTGAAGAGGTTGCCGTAGTTGTCGAAGGCGAGTTCCTGCGGGTTGCGCAGGCCTGTCGCGTAAATCTCCAGCCCGCTGCCATCGGGCCACATGCGGAAGACCGAGCCGACGTCGGTGCCGATCAGCCGTTCGCCTTCTTGCGTTTCGATGTTGTAGCCGCGGTCCCCCATGGTGAAATAGATGCGGCCGTCCGGGCCCTTGATCAGGCCGTGCAAATCGTGCCCGCCGTACCCCCACCGCAGGCCGTAGCCGTAGCTCAGCGAGGTGCGTTCGCCTTCGGTTTGCTGGTCGGCATCGCCATCACCGTCTTTGTCTTCTAATCGCCAGAGGTGCGGGACGCAGGCAAACAACACCTTTCCGTCCAGGTAAAGCACGCCCGAGGCGACACCATCGAGTTTGTCGTTAAAGCCACCGGCAAAGACGCTGGATTCATCGGCGATGTCGTCCCCATCGGTGTCTTTGACCAGGCGCAAGAGGTCGGCCCGGCCGGTGAAGTAATCACGCTCGAAGAAGCCGCCTTCGATCAGAGATTCGACGTGTTCGGCTCGCTCTTCGATGGTCTTGCGTTGCAGGTCCAGCGGCAGGCTGTTGGAGCGGACCATCGGGCCGTGCACAATCGCGGCGGCGCCCTTACCCATGCGCCAGCCCTCGGCGATGTAGACGTTGCCCTGCGGGTCGAAGTCGATGGCGACGGGGTTGAGCGTCATGCCCGGCTCAGCGAAGACATCCGTCCTGCGCGGCGCGAGGACCGCGGGGCCCGGTATATTAATCGATGTGCGTTGAGGGGCCGCGGCAGACTCGCCGGTCCCGTGTGCCTGATCGGCCTGCAGCGTTAAACTCGGCAGCGTAAGCACCGCGACGACCAAAGCCAGAAACATTGCCAAAAACTTATGCATTGGCCTTGATACTATCCCAACCCTCGAGCACGCGTCGCTCGATTTCTTCCTCGGCGATCATGCTGACCTTGTGTGTCTCGCTGCACGCCTCGGTGATGCCCAACTCACAAAGCGCGTTAAGCGCCGCCTGCTGCTCGGCCTGTTTCTTCGAATTGGCCCATGCCGAGGGGAACTCGTGCTCCTCGATTTTTACCGCGACCTCGAACGCCTTGGCGTGGTCAGGCCCCTTCTCATCCGTCAGCACGTACTGGGGGTTGGTCGGCAGGTGCCGCTGGGCGATCTGCTGGAGCACGCTCTTGAAGTTTTGCTGGTGAGCGGACTCAGCGGCTTCGTGGATGAAGGGCAGCGTCATACGACGGACAAAATCGCGGGCCGCATCCATGCCGCCGTCGAGGTAGATGCCGGCGATGATCGACTCGAAGACGGCCGCGGCGACGGAACTGGGCAGCGCCGGTCGGCCGGACATGCCTTTGCCGAGGTTCAAGAGGGTTTCGAGTTTGATGGACTTGGTGATCCTCGCGCAGACGCGTCGGCTGACGACGGCGGACTTGATCTTGGTGAGATCGCCTTCGAGAAGATCAGGGAAGTTTTCGTACAGGCACTCGCAGACGACAAAGCCGAGGATGGCGTCGCCGAGAAACTCCATGCGCTCGTTGGACTTGAGCCGGGAGTCGGCGCAGGACGCGTGGGTGAGCGCTTCGTCGAGGATGGAC
>JBMYUK010000489.1:0-2245 GCA_049605275.1 Phycisphaeraceae bacterium | reverse complement strand
TCGCCGCGGCAAGGTGTTTGTCATCTGCAAGAGCAATCCCAAGTTCAAAGCCCGCCAGCGCTGAGCTGGTGAGATAGGCATCTTGCCTGTCACGAATGGACCCCACCGCAGGTAAGACGCCTGTGCCACCCGGACCCCACCCCGAAGCCAGGTTCCCGCCCGCTGAGATCGAACAAGGGAAAGCGGAACCGCCCAACTTCAAGGAAACGATTATGCCCCGTATCGCCGGTATCGACGTCCCCGACAACAAGCCACTGCGCATCTCGATGACTTACATCTTCGGGATCGGTCCGAAGTTCGCCGAGGACATCCTGAAGGAGGCTGCGCTCGACGGCCAGATGCGTGCCAAGGAACTGACCGAAGACGACATCGCCAAGATCAACGGCATCATCGAAGGCGGCTACGTCATCGAGGGTGCGCTGCGTCGTCAGGTCGGCCAGAACATCCAGCGCCTCCGCGACATCCGCAGCTACCGCGGCGACCGCCACCGCCACGGCCTGCCCGTCCGAGGCCAGCGCACGCAGACCAACGCCCGCACCCGCAAGGGCCGCAAGAAGACCGTCGCCGGCAAGAAGTCGGTGAAGGGCATGAAGTAACGCAACGCGTGACCCGCCGCGCAGCGGCACGTTGCGAAGCAATGGTATAACGCCCGGGCTTGCCCGGATACGAGCAACGTCAGGTCGCGATTGCGGGCAAGCCCGCACGCTAAACGAACAACCCCGCGATCGAGTGTTCGATCGCATCACAAGCCAGGACCCCGCCCGATCACGCATCGGAGAGAGTCGGGTCCGCCCAGCTTAAGGAGCGCCAGCCATGGCCAAGAAGTCGAAGAAAGTCCGAAAGAACGTCACCCGCGGCGTCGCCCACGTCAAGGCGTCGTTCAACAACACCATCGTCACGATCACCGACGTCAACGGCGAGACCCTGTGCTGGGACTCGGCGGGAACGGTGAACTTCAAGGGCTCGCGCAAGTCGACCCCCTTCGCCGCGACGCGCGCCGCCGAGGAAGCGGCCGCCAAAGCCAAGAAGTTCGGCATGCAGGAAGTCGAAGTCAAGGTCCGTGGCGCCGGCCCGGGCCGCGAGTCGGCCGTCACCGCGCTGCAGCGCGCGGGGCTGAAGGTCACCGCGATCGAAGACCACACCGCGATCCCGCACAACGGCTGCCGCCCGAAGAAGAAGCGACGGGTGTAACCCGGCGCTACGACGCGCAGCGTTCCATCGCAACGCGATGGTTTAACGATCGGCCTCGGGCCGATGTACCCGCCCCAAGCCCCGACGTATCCACCCGAATGTCAGATGTATCCGCCCGAAGAGCGGACGCTAAACAGCGCAGCGCTGTATTCATCGTACAACCCCGCCATCGAACAGAAGCAGACCGCGGCTCGCAGCACCGCACGACGCGTGAATCGATGGCTCGTCTCACTCCCTAAGACCGCTGCTTAAGAATTGGAGCACCCCATGCGTATCCGCTGGCGTGGTTTAGAACTTCCCCACCGTGTCATCCCCGACGAAGAAACGCTGTCCGAAACGTACGGCAAGTTTACGATCGAGCCGTTCGAACGCGGCTTCGGCACGACCGTCGGCAACTCGCTTCGCCGCATCCTGCTGTCGTCGCTCGAAGGCGCGTCGATCACCGGCGTGAAGATCAAGGGCGCGTCGCACGAGTTCAGCTCGCTCGAAGGCGTGACCCAGGACGTCACCGACATCATCCTCAACGTCAAGAACATGATCGTTTCTCTGGAAGGCGATGAGGACGCGATGCAGACGATGCGCCTCCAGGCCGAGGGCCCGGGTGAAGTCACCTGCGATCTGATCGAGGCCGACACGTCGGTCACGATTCACAACCCGGACAACGTGCTCGCGACGCTGACCAAGCAGATGGACTTCGACATGGAGTTCGTCGTCGAGAAGGGCCGCGGCTACGTGCCCGCCTCCGAGCAGTACAACGACCCGGGCGAAGAGGTCGAGGTCGATCTGATCCCGGTCGACGCGATCTACTCACCGGTGACCCGCGTGCGGTACAAGGTCGAGGACACGCGCGTCGGTCAGAAGACCAACTACGACAAACTGATCCTCGAGGTCTGGACCAACGGCACGGTCACGCCGGAGATGGCGCTGGTCGAGGCCGCGAAGATCCTTCGCAAGCACCTCAACCCGTTCGTGCAGTACTTCGAACTGGGGTCGGGGACGGCAAGCGAAACGGCGTCGGCCTCGGCACGGGTGGACGAGGAATTGATCCGCAAGC
>JBMYUK010000488.1:0-2248 GCA_049605275.1 Phycisphaeraceae bacterium | reverse complement strand
TCTTCTACCGCGTCGTGCCGTTCTTCGATCACTTCCGCTTCCACGGGCGCTTCATCCTCTACGTCGGCTTCGCGCTCTCGGTGTTGGCTGGCTACGGCCTGACGCGCTCGCTCGAGCGCTGCGCAAACAACTCGGCTCGAGCAAAGCCCTGCCCAAATCGCCCCCGCTCACCGAGCGCGCCGCGGACGCCCTCGCCGGCGACCTCGCCGCCGCCCTCGCCGAAACCCCCGCCGCCTTCGCCAACCGCATCGCCGTCTACTGGACCGCCTGGCGCAGCGCGTCGAACTGACCCCGCAATAACGCGACGTACACCCGACACGACGCCTGGACGCCTGGCTTCGGCCACCAAACGATGCGACCGCTTCCTGGATTACGCCGTCGCGTCCAACCGACTCGCACGCACGGTTTTGGCATGGCTAACAAGCGAACGCGTGTAGACTTTCTGCTGTGCGACACCTCCGCACCATCCCGCAGCTTCGCGAATATCGCCGGTCGGTCGACAAGCCCGTCGCGCTCGTGCCGACGATGGGGGCGTTGCACGACGGGCACCTGAGGCTGATCGAAGAGGCCCGGCGGCTCTCCGACGAGGTGTGGGTGTCGATCTTCGTGAACCCGACGCAGTTCGGGCCCGCCGAGGACCTGGACAAGTACCCGCGTCCGATCGAGGCGGACCTCGCGGCATGCGCGTCGCTGGGGGTGTCGGCGGTGTTTTTGCCCGAGCCCGACGAGGTCTATCCGCCGGGCGTGTTGTCGACGGCGCTAGACGTGCCGAGCCTGACCGGATCGTTCGAAGGGGCGCATCGGCCCGGGCACTTCGCGGGGGTCTGCCGCGTGGTGCTCAAGCTGTTCAACTTGTGTCAGCCGCGCGTCGCCTGCTTTGGGCAAAAGGATTATCAGCAGCTGCGCGTGATCGAGGCGATGGTCGAGGACCTCAACCTGCCGATCGCGATCCAGCGGGTTAAGACGGTGCGCGAGGCCGACGGGTTGGCGATGAGCAGCCGCAATCGATACCTGAGCGAAGACGATCGCCGAAGCGCAGCCGGGCTGTACAAAGCTCTGCAGCTCGCCAAGCGGCTGATCGTCGACAACGGCGAATCGGACCCGGCCGTCATCGAGCGCGCGATGACGCAGACGCTCATCGCCCACAAGATCGAGCCGGACTATTGCGCGGTGCGTCATCCGGAGACGCTCGAGGCGATGGACGCGGTGACCGCCCCGGCCGTCGCGCTGATCGCCGGTCGCCTGGGCAGCGTGCGGCTCCTGGACAACGAATTGATCTGAGTCGCGGCGCTCCGGGCTGCGATTGAAGCGCCTGTTTTTTGATGGCGATAGCCTCCGAGCGTCGATGAATCGAGTGTTACTAATGAAACGCGGATTTGATCGAGCGCGATGAAACGTCCGTTTGATTCAGCGGGATGAACGAGTATGACCAGGCCGACCCTAGCTCGTGCGTTGCGGTTCGAGTCGCTGGACGACATCCTGTCCGATGCGCGCGAGATCGCGGCGCAGCCGAGCGCGTCGTCGCGGGGGTCGTGGACGCCGGCCCAGAACCTCTGGCACGTCGGACGGTTCATCGAGGCGGGCGTCGAGGGCTATCCGGTCAAGGTGCCGTTGGTTCTGAAATTAGTCGGACCGTTGTTCAAGAAGTCGTTTACGACCAAGGGGTTTAAGCCGGGGGTGATTAAGCTCCCGAGCGCCGCGGCCGAGCACGTGGTCGCCCCGGCGGAGACGACGATCGAGACGGCGCTGAGCAAGGTCGAGTCCGCGATCGCGGGTGCGAAAGAGAAGGGCTTTTTGCCGAGAAACCCGATGATGGGCAAGATGTCGCAGGGCGAGTGGATCGCGCTGCACTGCCGACACGCGGAGATGCACTTCGGCTTGATCGAGTGGCAAGGCGCATGATTGTTGGGAGCGGCGTCCTCCCCTTTAACTTTAGAGCAAGGATGCGACGATGGCTGCGGTGTTTAAGCCGGCGATACCGGCGGTGTCGAAAGACGATGGTTCGGGTCAGAAGGGTTCGACCGAGCGCGGCCCGGGCACGCGCTTGCGGTTGCTGGACGCGGCGGCCGAGCTGTTTGCGCGGCGAGGCTACCGCGGGGTCGTGGTGCGGGACGTCTGCGAGCGGGCGCGTGCGATCGGAGCCGGCACGCTCGATCGATAACTTCGTCTGGTTGCGATTGCGGACGTCGATGCGGTAGTGCTCGGCGAGCCGAACCAACGGCGAGGACTCGAGATGGTGCTCCGCTTC
>JBMYUK010000487.1:0-2254 GCA_049605275.1 Phycisphaeraceae bacterium | reverse complement strand
TATGCTGGCTCGAACCCGCTGCGCAGTGGTCGCTGGCGGCGGCCGGATGCGTGGCCTTCGGTTATTGCTTGCCGATCCTCGGCGAAAGGCGGCTCCCGAAAGACGCACGCCGCGGCCGAGTCCGTCTCAAAGACCTCCCCGGCGCGAAGCTGCCGCTGATCGCCTTGGTCTGGACCTACGCCACGGCCGGGCTTCCGATGCTCGATGCGGGTGTCGCGCTCGACGGCACGACGGCGATGGTGCTGGCGTCTCGGCTGCTTTTCATCGCGGCGGTGGCGCTGCCGTTTGATCTGCCGGATATGCAGCGCGACCGAGAGTCGGGGATCGCGACGCTGCCGACGGTGTACGGCGTGGGGGCGACGCGTCGCATCGCATTCGCCTCGGCGATCGGCAGCGCGGTGTTCGCGGTCGCGCTGCCGTGGCCGCAAGCCGTCGCGATACTCATCAGCGCGGCGTGTACGGGCGGCTTACTCGCCCTGCTTCGACCCGATCGCGGCGTACTGTACTTCATGGTCGCGCTCGACGGGATGCTGCTTTTACAGGCGGCGCTGTTGCGAATCGCAACGCTTTGCACGTGGTCTTAGGCCGCCGTCGTCAGCGCGGTATACTTGGAACCAATGGACGCTTCGCTTATCGATCACCTTTGTACGAACGGCCGGCCGATATGAATCAGACGCAACACCACCCGCTGATGTCCGACGTGACCACGCACGGCGTGCGCGTCGGAGCGAACGCGTTTTATCTGCCCGACGAATCCACACCCGAGGACAACGAATTCGTCTTCGGCTACCGCATCGTGATCCTCAACGACAGCGATCGCACCGTCACGCTACAGACCCGGCACTGGGACCTGATCGATGCGGAAGGCGAGCTGCGCGAGGTCGACGGCGAGGGAGTCGTCGGCCAGTTCCCGCACCTCGCGCCCGGCGAAGCGTTTAAGTATCACAGCTTCGCCGTCCTCCCGACGCCGTGGGGCACGATGGAAGGCCATTACCACTTCCGCGCCGAAGACAACCAGGAAACGCTCAAGGTTCGCATCGGCCGGTTCTACCTCACCCGCGAGTCCGTTCAGCACACCCAGCGCGACGCGACCGACACCTCCAAGGCCGCCCAGGATTGAAACGAGACCGAAAGCCAGCATCGCATGGCGGCAACCCCTCGCCCGGCCCCCGTTCCAACAGCTTCCGCGGCCGACACCGCAGCATCAGCGACGAGGCCGCCCACGACAACGACAAGCCCTTCGTCCCGCCGCCCGTCGTCGCCCACCCGCTTGTCGCCGCAGCAGAGCCCGAACTGATCGACTCGCCCGACAAACTCGGCGACGCCCTCGACCATCTGCGCAACGCCGGAACCTTCGGCTACGACACCGAATTCATCGGCGAGGATTCCTACTTCCCGCATCTCTGCGTGATCCAGGCCGCGACGACCGAGCGCGTCGTGCTCATCGATCCGCTCGCGATCGACGATCTCTCGCCGTGGTGGGACCTGCTCACCGACCCGTCGCTTTGCAAGATCCTCCACGCCGGCACGCAGGACATCGAACCCGTCCACCGGCTCAGCGGCAAGCCGGCCGCAAACCTCTTCGACACCCAGGTCGTCGGCGGACTCGTCGGGCTCGACTACCCACTGTCCCTCGGCAACACGATCCAGCAAATCCTCGGCGTCGAACACGACGCCGGCGCAAAGTTCAGCCAGTGGGATCGCCGACCGCTCACACCGCAGCAGGTCCACTACGCCGCCGGCGACGTCCGCTACCTCTGCGCGATGCATCGGTGGATGCTCGACAAACTCGACGCCCTCGGCAACGCGGAACTCGCAACCAAGGCCTGCGAAGAACTCTGCGACCCGTCGCGCTACATCAACGATCCGCTCGCACGAAAGATCAAAGCCAAGGGCGTCAATAAGCTCTCGCGAAAAAAACGCGCCGTGTTCAACGCCATCTTGACTTGGCGGGAACGAGCCGCCTGCGACCTCAACGTCACGCCCCGCGGGCTGCTCGCCGACGAAGCGGTCTACGAGATCGCCGACGCCCTGCCCGAACACGCCGACCAACTCGCCGCGATCAAGTTCGTGCCTCGGCCCGTCGCCGAGCATCACGGCCGGGCCTTGATCCAAACCATCGCGGACGCCATCGCCGGCCTGCTCGACAAGATGCCCCACCCGGGCGGCATGACCGTGCTGGAGTACGTCCTCGAATACGAAGACCTACGCGAGCAGGACAAACCAAGCGCCGCAGACGAGCGCTACCGCATGC
>JBMYUK010000486.1:0-2266 GCA_049605275.1 Phycisphaeraceae bacterium | reverse complement strand
AATCCTGCTGGTCGAAGACGAGCAAGACCTGCTCGAACTGCTCCGATACAACCTCTCGCGCGAGGGCTTCCAAGTCGAAACCGCGATGACCGGTGAGGACGGGCTGAAGAAAGCCCGCGAGCTCGGCAAGCAGCTCGACCTCATCCTGCTCGACCTGATGCTCCCGGGCATGGACGGCCTCGAAGTCTGCCGGACGCTCAAGGGTCGCGACGGCACGTCGTCGATCCCCGTCATCATGCTGACAGCCAAAGGCGAAGAGACCGACATCGTCCGCGGTCTCGAGATCGGCGCCGACGATTACATCACCAAGCCGTTCAGCCCCCGCGTCCTGATGGCACGGATCGCCGCGGTGTTGCGACGCAGCGAGGGCGAGTCGCGGAGCGAGAACAGCTCGGTCATCGAGATCGGCGTCGTGCAGATCGATACCGAACGCCACGAGGTCTTGGTGAAGGGCGAGCCGGTCGCGCTGACCGCGACGGAGTTCAAGCTGCTGTCGCTGCTCGCGTCCAAGGCCGGCCGCGTGTTCACCCGCCAGCAGATCATCGAGACGATTCACGAAGGCTACGCCGCCGTGACCGACCGCAGCGTCGATGTTCAGGTCGTTTCGCTTCGCCGAAAGCTCGGCGAGGTCGGCCGGAACATCGAGACGGTCCGCGGCGTCGGCTATCGGTTCCGCGATTGACCCGCTCGACGAGAGCAGGCTTCGCAAGCCGCCTCTGCTTTCCGGACAACGCATGCGAGAAAAGAGAAGACGAAAAAACCACGGGCCTTCCGACCCGTGGTTTTTCAATGGCGTGTTGTGTTCGTCGACGATCAGTCGAGCAGGGTGACCTTGCCGGTCTTCAGCGAGTACACGCCGCCGACGATCTTGATCTTGCCTTCTTTTTCCAGGCCGGCGAGCACTTCGCTTCGGCTGCGGAGGTCGGCGACGGTCTGTCGGACGTTGGCTTCGATGACCTTATCGACGTAGGCCTTGTTGTTGGCGTCGGGCTTGCCGTCGACCGCGTTGACGGCGGGCTTGAGCTCGGCGAGCAGGCCGGTCAGGTTGCCGAGCTTGACGTCGCTGATGCAGCCCTTGATGGCGCCGCACGCCTCGTGGCCGAGGACGAGGATGAGCTTCGAACCCGCGGCGGCGGTGGCGAACTCCATCGAGCCGAGCTGCCCGCCGGTCTCGTAGTTGCCCGCGACTCGGCCGACGAAGATGTCGCCGATGCCCTGGTCGAAGACGACTTCGACCGGGACGCGCGAGTCGACGCAGGAGAGCACGTAGGCGACGGGCCACTGGCCCTTGGTCGCGGCGGCTCGGCTGTTCTCGATGTCGATCGAGGTGCGTTCGCCGGCGACGTATCGCGCGTTGCCCGCCATGAGCTGGGCGAGCACGCCGTCGGGCGTCGCGGCCGATTGCTCGTCGGCGGTCGTCGGCAGCTCCATAGTGCTGCTGCAGCTCGTGCCGCACGACGTCCCGCAGGACGACGAGGACGCGGACTTGCAGCCGACAAACATCGTCGCGCTGCCGAGCATGAGGGCGGTAAAAGTGGTTTTCAACAGATTCATCACGAGGCTCCTAGGAATGGGGGTTGGTAACATTGAAAAATGTTTCGCGAATCATATGTCGTCTATCGAAAAAAACAAGTCGCCCTGCAAAGATTGCAAGGCAAACGAGTTATGAGTCTTTAGTTCGGACATGAGCGATCGCGCGGGACTCAAAACCGACAGGCGGGTCGCCATCTCGCCAGGGCGGGCAAAGCGGATAACCCGGGTCTAAGTTAGCTGAGCCGTTTCTCCAACGCGTCGAGTTGTTTGACGAGTTCGTCGGGAAGTTTCTCGCCGAAGCGGGCGTAGTGCTCGCGGAACAGCGGGATTTTCTGTCGCCACTCCTCGCGGTCGACCCGCAGGAGTTCGGCCATGTCGTCGTCGGGGACATCGAGGTCGGTTCGGTCGATGGCATCTTGGGTAGGCAGCAAGCCCAGGGGGCTTTCGACGGCGTCGCCTTGGCCGTCGCACCGCTCGCAGACCCACTTCAGGACGCGGCTGTTGTCGCCGAAGCCGGGCCAGAGGAAGTGACCGTCGTCGGCCCGGCGGAACCAGTTGACGTAGAAGATCTTGGGCATCTTGTCGCCGCCCTTCCGACCCATGTCCAGCCAGTGCTGCCAGTAGTCGCCCATGTGGTAACCGCAGAACGGGAGCATGGCCATCGGGTCGAAGCGCAATTCGCCGACCTTGCCCGCGGCGGCGGCGGTTTTTTGGGAGGCCATGGTGGAGCCGA
>JBMYUK010000485.1:0-2269 GCA_049605275.1 Phycisphaeraceae bacterium | reverse complement strand
CGCCGAGGCGACGCCCGGGTCCGCTTGCTGGGCAGTGGCAGGCGGCGGGAGGGTTGCAAACACCAGCGCGATGACGAGCGAGCAAATCCGTTTGCGTGCGAATCGTTGCATCGCATCAGTGTAGCTTTTCACAGTTGGCTTTCGCTCGCCCACGCTACACTATTCGGCCATGCCCGCGCCGCGAACCAACATCCAACGCCTCTCCGCCTACACGCCCGGCGAGCAGCTCGACACCGCCGTCGTCACCAAGCTCAACACCAACGAAAACCCGTACCCGCCCTCGCCGAAGGTGACGGCCGCGATCGCACAGCTACCCGCCGAGAAGCTGCGCATCTACCCGCCGCCGCTCGCCCATCCGTTTCGACAAGCCGCGGCCAAGCTGCACGGCGTCGAGCCCGACAACATCGTCGCGACCAACGGCGGCGACGAACTGCTGCGCCTCCTGCTCACCTGCTACTGCGAGCCGACCGGTGCAACTTCGCCAAATAGACTTGGCGAGGTTCAAAACAAACCCGGCGCAGGCGGCATCGGCGTGACCGATCCGACGTACTCGCTCTACCCCGTGCTCGCGGCGATCCACGACACGCCGGTCGTGCCCGTCGATCGCGACGACGACTTCGCGTTGGCCGACGCGACGATCGACCGCTGGAACGAGGCGGGCTGCCGCGTGGGCATGATCGTCAACCCGCACGCCCCGACCGGGCGATTCGAATCGATCGACACGCTGCGCGATCTCGCGCGTCGCTTCCGCGGGCTGCTCTTGATCGACGAGGCTTATATCGACTTCGCCCCGACCGACGCTGTGCAACTGGTCCGCGACGGGCTGGACAACGTGATCCTGCTGCGCTCGCTGAGCAAGGGGTATTCGCTCGCCGGGCTGCGATTCGGCTACGGCATCGCTCACGCCGACGTCGTCGCCGCGCTCGACAAGGCCCGCGACAGCTACAACACCGACGCGTTGAGCCAGGTCGCCGCCGTCGCCGCGATCCAAGACCAGGCCTACGCGCAAGGCACCTGGGCGAAGGTGATCGAGCAGCGCGAGCGCCTGACCGCCGAGCTGCGCGAGCGCGGCTTCGTCGTGCTCGATAGCCGGAGCAACTTCGTCTTGGCGACGCCGCCCGATAAGCTGCCCGCCGCCGACCTGTACGCCGGCCTCAAGGCCCGCGACCTCCTCGTCCGCTACTTCAACGCGCCCCGGCTGGACGATAAGCTCCGTATCACCGTCGGCACGCACGAGCAGATCAACAAGCTGTTGGCCGCGATCGACGCGATCGACGAGCTCGCCTAACACCCCCTCGAAACCAACCCACGACCACCCGCAACCGAAACCAAGCATGCGACAAGCCTCCATCCAACGCGACACCAACGAGACCAAGATCAAGCTCGATGTCAACCTCGACCCCGCCACCGGAAGGTCCCCTGCAGGCACAAACCACTACAGCCACGACACCGGCGTCGGCTTCTTCGACCACATGCTCGACCACGTCGCCCGACACGGCCGACTCGCATCCAACATCACCTGCGACGGCGACACACACGTCGACGACCACCACACCGTCGAAGACGTCGGCATCGCGCTCGGCCAAGCCATCCTCAAAGCCATCGGCGACAAACGCGGCATCGAACGCTACGGCCACGCCGCCGTCCCCATGGACGAATCGCTCGCCCGCGTCGCACTCGATCTCTCCGGCCGACCCGCGCTCGTCTTCAACGTCAACAGCCGCAGCTTCAACGACCCGGCCGGCAAGATCGGCACGTTCGACACCCAACTCGTCAAAGAGTTCTTCAACGCCGTCGCCAACCACGCAAAGATGAACCTGCACATCGAGGTCCCCTGGGGCGAGAACAACCACCACATCGCCGAAGCCATCTTCAAGGCCTTCGGCCGATCCCTGCGCGACGCGGTTAAGATCACCGGCGACGACGTCCCGAGCACCAAGGGCACGCTGTAAGCAAAGCCACGAAGCCGTCGAGCAACGCCTCGACGGGTCAACACGCCCCGGTCTGCCGGACGAATCGCAACCGCAGTGCGCTAAAGGTAGTCCAGCGGATTGTGCCGAAACGCGGTCGCCATCGACTTGCCGATATAACGCAGCCGATAGACGAGCGTCTGTCGATAAGTCAGGTGCGCAAATCCCCGACCGCGCGGCATGACGAACACAAGCGGGATCGCCACCACCGCCGCGAGCAGCCGAGCCAATCCGACAAGAAGCCAGGTCGTCAGGCTGACCAGCAGGTTGATGGATTCCAACATCTTGCTTTAACTCAC
>JBMYUK010000484.1:0-2279 GCA_049605275.1 Phycisphaeraceae bacterium | reverse complement strand
TCAGTCCCACCGGGTTCGGACCTTCAGCTCGCTTGAAGACTCAACCCGCAGCTACGCCATGAACCTGAATACCAACCGGGCCTACCTGGAACTGCGCCGGACCCGTGCCGCCCTGCGGCAGACCGGCCGCATCCCGACCGCGTGCATGAAGCACACGTCGTGCAAGAGATTCGCGAGCGCCTCGGGGTCGTCCATGATCGAGCCGCCGACCTTCACGACGACCAGCTTGCCCTCGAACCGGCGGATGTACGCCTGGGCTTCGACGAGGGCGGCGGCTTTGTTGATCGCTTCTTGCACGGCGGCTCCGGCTCGCTAGGGGGAATCGCTTAGTGTAGCAAAACCCGATGCGGCCGCGACGGGACGACGCAGGACGCTTGGAGAAAATGACGATTTCGCCAGGTTCAGATCGCCTCGGAAGCGGTCTCGCCGGCGGGCTGTTTGTCGATGACGGGCGTCGAAGCGGGCACGGGCGCGTCGCGGATCAGTTCGCCGGGCTTGGGGTTTCGCAACAGGACCTGTACGCCTTCCTGCACGCCCGCGGTGACCTGAACCAGCGTGTCGCTTGCCCCGCCGATCTCGATCGGTTGCTTGCGAACCTTGCCCCCTTCGGCGGGAACGTAGACGAAGTGCGTGTCGCCCTCGGTGTGCACGGATTGGATCGGCACGGCGAGGGCCTTGGGGATCTCGCGGATGAAGATCTCGGCGCTGCAGTTCATCCCCGGGCGGATGCCCTCGCCGAGGTTCGGCGGCATCTCCGCGATCACCTGATACTGACGCAGGTGCGGGTTGCTGCTGCTCTCCTGCATCGCGCTGTTTTTCTTCTCGACGACCGTTGCGATAAACACCTCGTCGGGCCGGGCGTTCACCGTGACAGCGACTTTCTGGCCGACCTCGATGTCGTTGATCCGCGACTCGTGGACGTAGAGATTGACGAGCATCTCCTTCGTGTTGGTAATCACCATGACGCGCCAGCCGCCGCGCACCTCCGCTCCGCGACGCATCGGGTACCAGCGTTCTCGCCGGCTACCGATCGTCGACGAATACATCGCGATCCCCGAGACCGGCGCGGTGACGACCATCGCGTCGGTCATCCGATCGAGCTCTTCGAGGCGGGCCCGGCGTTGAATCAACTCGTTCTCTTCGCTGATGACCTTGGCCTCGAGCAGCTTCAGCTTGTTGCGGTTCTTGCTGCGGGTGCGGACGAGTTCCTCTTCGGCCTGCGTGATGTCGCTGAGCATCTCTTTCTCGGCCTTCACCTTCTCGAATTGGTCGTACACCTCGATGTCCAGCCGCGCGGTCTTGAGCGCGTTCTCCGATTCGATCAGGCGGATCTCGTCCTGCTCGAGCTCGCTGGCGCTGATGAAGTCCTCGGCGAAAAGCTCCTTGCTGAACTTCAAGTCGTTTTGCGCGAGCTTGAGTTCGCGATCGGCCTTCTCCAGCGCGAGCGCCAGGTCGTTGAGCCGCTGGCGATGCGTGCCCTGCTCCCACTGCTGGTGCGAGAGCCTTGCGAGCTCGAGTTCGAGCAGGGCCTTGGCCTCGGCGCTCGCAGCGACGTCGACTTCGATCTCGAGGTTGGCGCGAGCCTCTTCGAGCTCGGCCTCGCTCTCGCGGACCTTCGCGACCTGCTGCTCGAAATCCGTCACGAGCCCGGGCGCGCTCAGCTCGTATAAAAAGTCGCCCGCTTCGACCCACGTGCCCTCTTCGACGATGCGTTTGATCCGCTCGTCGTCCTTGTGCTCGATGATGTTAACGATGTCGACCTGGTCCTTGGCGACCAGATCGCCGTCGGCCACCGCGGTGATGGGGATCGGCTCGAATCGAACGACCTCCCACTGCGGCGTGTCGGCGTCGTCGGCGGAGCCCGTTGCGGTCGCGTTCATCAGCCACCAACCGCCCGCGATCATCACGATGAGGGCGAGGCCGACGAGCGCCGCGACGACGCCGCTGCGCGCGGCGCCGCGGCGGGCGGCCGATCGACTGATTCGAGCGCGGCGGTTCGATTGGGTCTGGAGGGTTGCGGTCATATTCAATCCTCGGATCAACGCTTCAGGCGTACGCGTCGAGCGAACGCGTTTATTCAACGGGAGGCGTCGGATCGCCTAAGTCTTCATCGGCCGAGTCTTGGCTTTCCAACAGTCGTCCGGGCGCGAGCCAGCGGCCTTGTCCATCGACGCGCATCTGCCCGGTCTGCAACAGATAGTTTAGGACGCTGGTCTGCAGATCGGCCAGGGCCTGGTCTCGGCTGTTTCGCGCGTCGAGCAGGTCTTCTTCGGCCTCGA
>JBMYUK010000483.1:0-2280 GCA_049605275.1 Phycisphaeraceae bacterium | reverse complement strand
CGCCCATGAGCCTGCGCATCACCGAGATCTTCTCCTCCATTCAGGGAGAGACGACTTACGCTGGCCTGCCCACCACCTTCGTCCGGCTCACCGGCTGCCCGTTGCGGTGCATCTACTGCGACACCGAGTACGCGTTTCACGAGGGCGACAAACGCACCATCGACCAGGTCATCGCGCAGTGCGACGAACTGACCGCGGCATCCGATGCTCCCCGCGCCGGATGCGACCTCTACGAAGTCACCGGCGGCGAGCCGCTCTTGCAGCGCGGCGTCCACCCGCTCATGACCGCACTCTGCGATCGGGGCAAGACCGTGCTCATCGAAACCAGCGGCGCCTGCGACATCGGCGTCTGCGACCCGCGCGTCGTCCGCATCATGGACCTCAAGAGCCCCGGCAGCGGCGAAGTCGATCGCAACGATTGGAACAACCTCGACAAACTCACCCCGCGCGACGAGATCAAGTTCGTCCTCACCGATCGCGCCGACTACGACTGGATGGTCGAGATTCTCGATCGGCATCGCCTGCACGAACGGGTCAACGCGGTGCTGGTCAGCGCGGTCAACGAGGTGACCCCGGGCCTGGAGATCGCGGGCGTGCCGGGCCTGGCGGTGCGCGATCTGGCGGAGTGGATCCTGGCGGACAGGTTGCCGGTGCGATTCCAGACCCAGCTCCACAAACTCGTGTGGGACCCGATGGCCCGCGGGGTGTGAGGCGGACATCAATAAGAATTGATGCGTTACTTAGCCGCCGGGCAACGCACGGGGGTCGAGTCATGTCCGGCTTTGATCACGGTCACGCCGAAATACGCCTCGGTTGTTACGACCCCCGCGTGTTACGCGGCGGCGATCAAGGCCCGCGAGGTTTTTTGTGGAAGTCGTCTTACGCGCATGAAAAAACGGGAAGGCTTCAAGCCCCTCCCGTTCGGTTGAATCTTTCGTGTCTCGGGCGGCGGTCAGGCGTTGTGCCGTCGGCGTCGGGCGAGCAGGAACAGCCCGAGCCCGAGGATCGCGAGCGCCGAGGGCTGGGGGACGACGACGAGGTCGAAGTCGCCGGAGCCGAAGGCAGTCGTGCCGTACTCGGCGGCGGTGAGATAGGCTTCGAGCCCGCTGAGGTTGAAGCCGGTGGGCAAGACCGCGCCGAGGTTGGACGTGCCGAAACCGCCGAACGCGGTGACGCTGAGTGTCGTCGAATCGATGGTGTTGAAGTCGCCGGTCGGGCCGGTGTAGCTGCCGGGGGTGAAGCTGCTGGCGGCGTTTTCGAGGAGGAAGAAGTTGAAGTTGTCGCCGCCGTCGGTGTCGAGCGTCACGTTGCCGGTGTCCGCGTCGTAGATGAGGTCGGGGATGCCGGCGGTGTCGGTCGTGTTGCCGGCCGCGAAGGCCTGGGTGCCGATGAACAGTGCCGAGAGAGCCGCGAGGAGAAGTGATTCACGCATCAGTTTTCGTTCCTTGTACAGATGTGCAGGCGATCGTCGTTCCATGACTTGCAAAGAGATTAGCCCCGCGCCGCGAGGCGTTGAATTACGACAAAGATGTAGTTTTTGATTTTTCATACAGAATCACGTGATGGTTTTACCCCCAATTGGTTTAGCGATCGGTGTAGCGCGAAAGTCGGTGAATCGGCTTCGTGAGAGCGGGCAAACCAACGCTCGGCGGCCGTATTTCCGCTAATCTGCCGGCGTGAATCCCGCTTACCGTGCGAGAAAACGATGCGCATCGCGTTAAGTAAAACCTTTAGCTTCGAGGCCGCGCACTACCTGCCTTGCTTCCCAGAAGGACACAAGTGCCGCCGCATGCACGGCCACTCATTCAAGATCGACGTCGTCGTCGAAGGCGAGGTCGATCCGGACAAGGGGTATCTCATCGATTTCGCCGACGTCAAAGCCGCGACCCGCCCCGTCGAAGAGGCACTCGACCACCGCGTACTTAATGAGATCGACGGCCTGGACAATCCCACCGCCGAGATGCTGTCCAAGTGGGTCTGGGACCGGCTCAAACCGAGCCTGCCGCTATTGTCCTGCATCCGCGTGCACGAGACCTGCACGAGTTCGGCCGAGTACCGCGGCGACTAAACGCGCTGCGGCGTAGACGAGGCGTCTTGCGAGAGCGTCGCGCCGGCCCGTATCAGCCGATCGATCAACTCGGTCGGTAGCCGTTGTTCTTCTCGACCGCCGCGTCGAGCGAGGCGATGACGGCGGCCGCCTTGGGCACGCACGCCTCGCGCCGCGTCGCCTTGGCCGCGCGCAGCTGCCGCACGGCGGCGGCGCATCCATCGTGCTGGATG
>JBMYUK010000482.1:0-2283 GCA_049605275.1 Phycisphaeraceae bacterium | reverse complement strand
ACGGGCTTTTTTTTCGTGGTGGTTGCGCGTTTTGCCATGGCGGGGAGTGTATCGGAAGTCGCGTCGCGGCGGGCAGTTGCGGGTGGTTCTCAACGAGAAGTCGCCCGAAAAACGGTTGGCGGATTGGGTCGCCGAGGCGTGATGGGTTCTCTATACTGCGGCGTGACTGATTGCATTTACTATTCTGAATCGAACGCATTGCCATGAGTAACGAAGACCCCTCTCCGATCCTGCACGTAGACGACGACTGGAAGGCCCAGGCCCAGGCCGAGAAGGCCAAGCTGGCTGAGAAAGAGAAGGCCGCGAAGGATGCCGCCGGAGAGACGGCGGACCCGGGTACGGGCGGTGCCGCGACCGGTCGAAGCGCCGCGCCCGGGCAGATTCCCCCCGCCGACTTCACGACGCTGGTCAGTTCGATCGCGACGCAGGCGCTGTTCTCGATGGGCGCGATGCCCGACCCGCAGACCGGCCAGCGCTACACCAACCTCGATATCGCCCGCCATCACATCGACTCGCTCGGTGTCCTCGACGAGAAGACCAAGGGCAACCTCAGCGAAGACGAGGCGACGATGCTGTCGACGACGCTCTACGAGTTGCGACAGAGCTACGTGCAGATCGCCAACGCCAGCCGATCCCCCGCGACCGGCGGGTCGAGCCAGTGAATTGACGATTGACGATTGACGATTGATTGGTAGGACAGGCATTCCTGCCTGTCGATCAGGCGCAAGCCTGAAACAATACGAATTCGGCTTACGCCGATTGACAGGCAAGAATGCCTGTCCTGTTTAGAGACCTCAAACGAGACCCATACCCGTGTCCGACGCACCCCTCGCCGCTAACGGCTCCTTCTTTGACCGACACCACTTTCTGCTCCGCAGGCTCCACTCGCTGTCGGGCATCGTGCCCGTGGGCCTGTTCGTCATCGCGCACCTCTTCACCAACGCGCAGATGATCTGGGGCCAGAAGCCCGGGCCCGAGGGCGAGTCCGTCTTTCAGCACGAAGTCGACTTCATCCACTCGATCCCCGCCCTGCTCTTCATCGAGATCGCGCTGTGGTCGGCCATCGGCTTCCACGCGGCGCTCGGCCTGTACTACACCTTCTCCGGCAAGCACAACGTCAAAAACTACAAGTACAAGGGCAACTGGCGCTACCTCTTTCAACGCATCTCCGGCATCGTCGCGCTCGTCTTCATCTTCCTGCACATCGCGACGCTGCGATGGCGTTGGGACATCTTCGGCTGGTTCACGCCGTTCTATGCCCACGGTTATTACGCCGACGGCGGCGTGGTCGGCAAGGACGTCCCGATGTCGCTGCCGTATACCGCTTACGCGTTGCAGGTCAGCTGGCTGGTCGTCCTCTTCTACGCGCTCGGCGCGTTGATGGTCGTGTTCCACTGGGCCAACGGCCTATGGACCGCCGCGATCTCGTGGGGCATCACGACCAGCGAGGCGGCGATGAAGCGATGGGGCCAGGCCTGCGCGGGGCTGTTCGCGGCGCTCGTCCTCTTCTTCGGCGCGGCGATGGTCGGCGCGATCGTCTACGACCTGGAAGAAACCACGACCGATGAGCAAAAGCTCGTGCTCGCGTTGGTCGTCAAGGACAAAGAACTGGCAACGAAACTCAGCGAGCAGATCGACCCGAACAACATCAAAGACCCCGAGTTGGTCGAACTGATGGGCACGCTCGACGAGCGGATCGAGTCGCTGAGCCGGTGAGCTTTGCCCGCTGAGCGATCGCGACGCATTCCCGCAAAAAGACTTCTAAACCCACACCATTCGGCCGACGACCGGCCTACAGTTAAACACTATGGCAGATACACCCAGAGTCATTATCGTTGGCGGGGGCCTCGCCGGATTGGCCGCGGCGGTACGCGTCGCGGAGGCCGGCGTCGCCGTCGACCTCTTCTCCATGGTCCCGGTCAAGCGCTCGCACAGCGTCTGCGCTCAGGGCGGCATCAATGCCTGCACCGAACCCGTGCGACAGGAAGGTTTCTCGGAGTGGGACCACTTCGACGAGACGCTCTACGGCGGCGACTTTCTGAATCACCAGCCGCCGGTGTACGAGATGGCGTACAGCGCGCCGAAGATCATCGACCTCATGGACCGCATGGGCGTACCGTTCAACCGCACGCCCGAGGGCTTCCTCGATCGGCGTTATTTCGGGGGCTCGGTCTTCCGTCGCACGCACTACACCGGGGCCTCGACCGGTCAGCAGTTGCTGTACGGCCTGGACGAACAGGTTCGCCGCCGCGAGCGCGGTGAGGTCGTCGCGCGGCAGGGGGC
>JBMYUK010000481.1:0-2290 GCA_049605275.1 Phycisphaeraceae bacterium | reverse complement strand
CGAGACCCTGCAGCGCGAGTTCGGCCAAGGGCCCCACCAATTGATCGACGACGCACTCACGGAATCAATCAACGACATCGAGGACCTCTTTGATCGCAGCAGCAGCACTGACCAACCCGAGCAAACAACTCGTCCTGGAACTGATCCAGCGGGCAAGGGTGCCCAGGGTCCGAACGATACGTGAGTTTGCCGAGCAGGAGATCACGCCACAGACCGGCCCCAAGCGAAACATGCGGTTTCGGTGCTTCCGCCAGCCCGTCGCGGGGTACATCCTCGACGAGTTCGACCGCAAGGATAAGCACGGCAAGCCGCGGTGGCGCAAGCGCTCCGGCTCCGGCCCGGTGCAGGACGGCAAGACGCTTCTCTATGTCGGCATCCCCTGCATGTACCACCTCTTCGAGCTCAAGGAAGACGTCATCCTCGGCGCGCCGACCATGGAAGTCACCCGCGACAAGTGGCGGCGAGACATCCTGCCCTACATCCAAGGCTCGCGGTACGCACACCTGCTCCCCAAGCAAGGCGCTGGCTCAAAGGGCGGCGAGTTCGACGCCATCAAATTCGGCCACGGCCCCGAACTCAAGCTCATGTCCGCCAAAGGCGGCGACGAAAAGCGGTCCGGCTACACCGCCCGCGTCATCCTCATGACCGAGATCGACAAGATGGACGAGGCCGCCAGCACCAGCCGCGAAGCCGACCCCGTCAGCCAGATGGAAGCCCGCGCCGACGCCTTCGGCGACCGCGCCATCTACTACGAAGAATGCACGATCAGCCACGAAAAAGGCCGCATCTTCACCGACATCACCGCCGGCTCGGACAGCCGCCTGTCCCTTCAGTGCCCGCACTGCGACGCATGGAACATCCTCGAACGCGAGCACCTGGTCGGCTGGCAGGATGCCGAAGACGAGGTCCAGGCCGAAGAGCGCGCCTGCTACTGCTGCCCAGCCTGCGGCGCGACCATGACCGAACAAGAACGCGCCCACGCCAACCGAAACGCAAGGCTGATCCACAAAGGTCAGACCGTCTCCCCCGACGGCCAGGTCACCGGCCCCGAGCCCGCCACCCGCACCTTCGGCTTCCGCTGGAACGCCGCCAACTCCCTCTTCAAATCCGCCGCCAGCACCGGCGTCGAAGAGTGGCGTGCCCAACGCAACCCCAACTCCGAGTCCGGCGAGCGTTTCATGTGCCAGTTCCGCTGGACCATCCCCTACAAGGGCGAACTGCTCGAACAGATGAGCCTCACCCTCCAACAGATCATGCGACGCACCCGGCCCAACATGCCCAAAGGCGCCGTTCCGGCCGACGCCGCGACGATAGCCGTCGGCATCGACCTTAACAAATACAAGTTGCACTGGACCGCCATCAGCCTGGACAAAGACGGCCGCGAGCACATCTTCGATTATGGCGTTCAGGCCACCAGCGCCGCCGAGGTCGGCACCGACCGCGCTCTCACCATCGCCCTGCACGAACTCAAAGACCGCTTCGAGTCCGACGGCTGGCTCGATGAAAACGGCGCGTTCTGGACGCCCGATCAGGTCTGGATCGACTCCCGCTGGAAAGCAAAAGAAGTCGTCTACCCCTTCCTCAAAAAAATCAACAACCCGCGCTATCTGCCGGCCATGGGCTACGGCGCTGGCCAGATGCGATGGCAGGGCCAAGGCAACATCTACCGGCCGCCCACCAAGCGTACCGCCGCCGTCCGCGAGATCGGCCAGGGCTACCACCGCGTCATCGATCGCCAGCACAGGATCAGCCTGATGCACATCGACGCCAACTTCGCCAAGACCCACGTCTACGAACGCCTGGCCATCCCGCTGCAAAACGACCTGGGCGTCGCGATCGAACCGATCCCCGCCGGCGCGATGACGTTCTACACCCCGCCCCCGGACAAGCCCAACGAGCACATGACCTGGGCCAGGCACATCACCGCCGAAGAACGCGAAACCAAGTTCGTCGAAGGCGTCGGCGTGACGGTGGTTTGGAATCAGCTCTCGGCAGACAACCACGGCTTCGACGCCACCGCCATCGCCTCCACCGCCGCCCGACGCGCCCTGGCCCTGGCCGACAAGCCCGCCGTCGTCACCGATTACTTCGCCAAGCAGAAAGAGGCCAGGCGATGATCCAGGTCCGAGGACCCGAATGCCCCCGCTGCGGCTGCCGCGATTCCACCGTCAACGCCGTCGTCGATTCGTTCGCAGGCAAGGTTGAAAGGCGATCCTGCAACCACTGCGGCCGCCGCTTCACGCGCAGCGTCGACCCGACCCAGCCCAGCGACGTGCCCAAGATCGTGGAC
>JBMYUK010000480.1:0-2290 GCA_049605275.1 Phycisphaeraceae bacterium | reverse complement strand
GGCGAGCCCGGCGAAGAACGCTTCCTCCGTCTCGAACTCAAGCTCATCGCCGACGTCGGCCTGCTCGGCAAACCCAACGCCGGCAAGTCCACCTTCCTCTCCCGCATCTCCGCCGCCCGACCCAAGGTCGCCGACTACCCCTTCACGACGCTCGCGCCCCAACTCGGCATCGCCGAACTGCCCGGCGGCTCGAAGGGCCCGCGCCGACTCGTCGTCGCCGACATCCCCGGGCTCATCGAAGGCGCACACCACGGCCAGGGCCTGGGCATCCGCTTCCTCAAGCACGTCGAACGCACCCGCGTGCTCCTGCACCTACTCGAAGTCGAGCCGACCGACGGCAGCAACCCGATCGACAACTACCGCGTCATCCGAAACGAGCTTAAGCAGTACAGCCAGGTCCTCGCCGACAAACCCGAGGTCGTCGTGCTCACCAAGACCGATCTCTTAGGCGGCGAAGACGACGCGCAGGCCGCGGTCGAATTGCTCGCCGATGATCTCGGCGTCCCGACGCTCACCATGAGTTCCGCCACCGGGGCGAACGTCGAAGACGTGCTCGAAGCCTGTTGGCAAGCGCTCGCCGAGCATCAGCCCGAGCGACCCGCCTGGCTCGATCTGCCCGAGCGCGAGTCGCCGACTGATCCGTCGCGTTGACGCGTTACAAGGCGACGCGATCGCCGCATCGATCCGTCCGCCGGGTTATCATCACCACTCGACCCGGTGACCGCCGCCGCGTCGTTTGTGCTTGCGTGTCAACAAAACCAAGAAGCCTGTCATGACTCAGATCAATCTCCTCGCGGTGAGCGTCGGCAACACGCGCACCCGCGTCGGCGCGTTCGTCAAGGGCGAACTCTCCGAGGTCTCGACCTTCCAGAACGGCCGACTCGACCGCATCGCCTCCGCCATCGAACAGGCCGACCGACCGCTCCACGAAGTCGAAGACGCCCACGTCCTGATGTCCAGCGTCAACCCCGGCGCGGCCAAGGAAGTCCTCGAACTCTTGAAAAAGCACGTCGATCGACGCGTCTACCGCGTCGAGGAAGACCTGCCCATCCCCATCGGAAGGCAACTCGACCCCGAAGCGATCGTCGGCGAGGATCGCCTGCTCAACGCCGCCGCCGCGTTCGACAAACTGCAGCAAGCCTGCGTCGTCATCGACGCCGGCACCGCGATCACCATCGACTACATCGACGGCGTCGGCACGTTCCACGGCGGAGCCATCGTCCCCGGCGCACAGCTCATGCTCGACGCGCTCCACGGCCGCACGGGTCTCTTACCCGAAGTCGAGTTCAAGAAACCCGAAGAACTCATCGGCCACAACACCCGAGAAGCCATGCTCACCGGCGCGTTCTATGGCATCCGAGGTCTGGTCCGCGGCATCACCGAAGCCATCGCCCAGCAGACCGGTATGTATCCCACCGTCATCGCCACCGGCGGCGACGCGCAGGTCCTCTTCCGAGACGACGAGTTCGTCAACCGCGTCATCCCCGACCTCGGCCTGCGCGGCATCGCCGTCACCCTGCGCAAACAACTCGAACAAGGCGAAACCTCGGCGTGACTTCCGTCAGAACGGCGTAGTGGGAGACGCGAAGCGTCCTGTGCGAATCGCGTCTCGTCGTGGACGCTGCGATGAATAACGAACCCTCTTTCAATCAAGACCAAGCCGCCGCGCTCAAGCAACTGCGCTTGCGCTGGGTCGTCGCGTTGCTCATCAATCTCCCGCTGCCGTTCATCGCCTTACCCATCGTAGGCGACGAATGGATCAACCAAGACCCCGGCGGAGCCGCAGCGCAGGCCATGATGTTTACGATCTTCATCGGCATTGCCGCGCTCATAACAGGGCACATGAAGCGCAACCAGGCTTACAAAGCCCACTGGAAGGGCGACGCCATTACGCCGCGGGGCTACGTCCAAGGCAACACGCATTTCTTCGCCGCGCTAACTTTTGGAGCGATCGCCTTGTTCGTGCTCAGCATCACCGGCGGCTGGCCCGCACCGACCTTCGCCGCCGCGCCCGTCATCATCGGCTTGCTTATTTTCAACTTCCCCAACGGCAAACCCATGCTCCCCGCGCCGCCGCGCCTCGACGGAGACAACCCCTGACCCGCGTCACGCTCACCACCACGAACACCCCCGGCGCCGTCGCCATCCTCCAACTCCACGGCAGCGCGGTCGCCGACACCCTCCAACAACTCACAGGCCGATCCAACTGGACCGACCGCCGAGCCTATCTAGTCAGCTTCGCCGACATCGACGAGGGGCTGGCGATTCTTTTTTCAGTGGGACAGGCATT
>JBMYUK010000479.1:0-2300 GCA_049605275.1 Phycisphaeraceae bacterium | reverse complement strand
TCATACGTATCGCCGGCATTAAAGAGCGCTTCGAGCGTGCCTTCGCCCTTCTTCTCTTTCGCGGCGTCGACCTGTTGGTGCAGCAAGTCCTCGTACGTCGGCTTCTCTTCGCGGTATAGCACGCCGAACGCCTC
The DNA here is from genome assembly GCA_049605275.1 of Phycisphaeraceae bacterium. Classification (GTDB taxonomy): domain Bacteria; phylum Planctomycetota; class Phycisphaerae; order Phycisphaerales; family Phycisphaeraceae; genus JAHQVV01. The sequence continues at coordinate 2,166 of JBMYUK010000479.1, read as the reverse complement.
GGGGAAGTCGGGATAGTGCATCTCGGCCAGCATCACCGCGATCGCCTTGTACGATTCGTCGTGGAACAAGAGGTCGTCCTCGGTCACACCTTCGTCGTCGAGATTGACGACGACCAGCCGATTGCCGACGAGTTGCAGGCCCTTGTTCTTGTCCTTGCCGTAGATCATCGGCTTACCGTCTTCGAGGTAGAGCACGTTGTCCTCGCGGACATCCTTGCCGGTCGCGAACTCGAACGCGCCGTCGTTAAAGATGTTGCAGTTCTGGTAGATCTCGACGAAGGACGAGCCCTTGTGGTCCGCCGCGCGTTCGAGCACGCCGACCAGCCCGCGGTCCTTGTCCGACGAGCGCGACACAAACGTCGCCTCGGCCGCCAGCGCCAGCGACAGCGGATTGATCGGGAAGTCCAGCGAGCCCATCGGCGTGGACTTGGTCTTCTTGCCGACCTCGGACGTCGGCGAGTACTGTCCCTTGGTCAGACCGTAGATGCGGTTGTTGAACAGCATCGCGTTGACGTTGACATTGCGCCGCAAGAGGTGCATCAAGTGGTTGCCGCCGATCGATAGTCCGTCGCCGTCGCCGGTGATCATCCAGACGTCGAGCTCGGGATTCGCCATCTTCACGCCGGTGACAAAGCCCGGGGCTCGGCCGTGGATCGTGTGGAAGCCGTAGGTATCCATGTAGTATGGGAACCGGCTGGAGCAGCCGATGCCGGAGATGAACACGGAGTTCTCGCGCGTCGCGCTGATGTTCGCGCAGACCCGCTGCACGGCATTGAGAATCGAGTAATCCCCGCACCCCGGACACCAGCGCACGTCCTGGTCCGAGGAGAAGTCTTTGGCTTTGAGTGTGGGGAGGGGTGTGTCAGGCATTGCTTGCAATCTGGATGTCTACGATGTGGAGCAAGTCAACGACATTGGTCTCACCATCGGGGCGAATAAAGAGAAAAGTCCGACTGTTCTTTTTCATGGACAGAAACTCTGGGTGATCAACGTAAAACGAGCGTCCATCAACCGTGTTTAAGGAGAACGGGACGAATGGCCGAGCCTGCCAATACTCAATGAAACGCTCGGTTGTCACGCGGCCTCCCCGCTGGGTCGCCCTTGCAGGCAGACATCAACAATGTTGTTGCGGTGCAGCAACTGCGAACTGTCATCTGGCTGGATCACACCAATACGGTTATTCCCCTCACTGAAAGCAATGTACTCCCTGCCGTGCACGGGGACGCGTCGGCCATCGGCCATCACGATGTCAAAGACGGCAAAGGGCTCGGCGTTGTAGTAGGCCCGGATTTTGTCTAGTGGGTACATGGGTTGCTCTCCATACCAGATTATATTTTAGCCTGCTTGTATCGGTTACCCAAGCCCGGACACCAGCGCACGTCCTGGTCCGAGGAGAAGTCTTTGGCTTTGAGTTGTGGCAGTTTGGTTTCAGGCATGGCTTGTTCGTTTCGTTAGCCGCCGTCTGCAAGGCGGCGTGCGAATCATCTGTTACTCGGTCGCGTCGCCTTTCAGGCGACGGCTAACATCACACATTCAGCGACTGCGCGTTGACATCAACATTCCCATCTATCGGGTACAGCGCCTCAGCATCGCCCCACTCGCCGGAGAGCATCAGTTCGATCGCCTGCTCGATTTCTTCGACCAGGAAGGGCTTGCCCTGGATTTTGTTGAGGCCGCGGGCGTCGCAGAGATATTTGCCGCGGAGGATCAGGCGGAGCTGGCCGTTGTTGAGTTCGGGAATCAGGACCTTGTTGTACTTCTTCAGCACGTCGCCGAGGTTCTTGGGCATCGGGTTTAAGTAGCGCAGGTGGGTGGTGGCGATCTTTTTGCCCTGCTCGCGGAGGTTGTTGACGGCGGTGACGATCGAGCCGTAGGGCCCGCCCCAGCCGAGGACCAGGAGGTCGGCGTCTTCATCGCCACGGACCTGGATGTCGGGGATCATGTTCTGGACGCGGTTGACTTTTTCCGCGCGGATGCGGGTCATGGTTTGGTGATTGGTGGGGTCGTAGGAGACGTTGCCGGAGTTGTTTTGTTTTTCGAGTCCGCCGACGCGGTGTTCGGTGCCGGGGTTGCCGGGGATGGCCCAAGGTCGGGTGAGGTTTTCGTTGCGGGTGTAGGGCATAAATGCCGCATCTGCAGGGGCGGGATGGGCGTCCCGCCCGTTTG
>JBMYUK010000478.1:0-2306 GCA_049605275.1 Phycisphaeraceae bacterium | reverse complement strand
CCAGCCGCAAGCGAGGTAAACGCACGATCCGCGGCCGACGCCACGCCGGGGCCAGCTACCGCATCGGCGCTCAGGGCCGAACCAAGGCCCAGGGCCTATTCGTCGCCGAGTTCGCCTCGGGCAAACGCCGCGTCTACGCCCGCGTCGGCAAGGGCCGCAAGCTCTCCGGCGACGGCGTGGCCGAACGCTTTGGCCCATCGGTCCCCCACGCCGCGGGCAACCGCCCCGAGGTCCAGGCCGAGCTAAACACTAAGGCCGCCGAGCGACTGCTCAAGGAAGCCAACAGCCAGCTCGACCGCCTCATCGCGAGGGGGGCGTCCCGTGCCTGAGAAACTAAGCCTCCGAACCCGCATCACGGACCGCCTGCTCGCCCTCATGGCCGACGGCATGACGACCTGGCTGGCCGAGGACCTTGCCGCCGGCCGGATCACCCAGGCCCAGCACGACGCCGCCATCGCCAACGGCCCGGAGAAGTGGGACGCACGCGGCAACACCCAAAAACCCTTCACGATCGTCGTCTCCGGCGGCGAGCAGGAAACCGACCGCGAAGCCATCGGCAACCCGCCGACCGACATCAATCACATGGTCGCCGAGATCGAAGCGATGCTCACCCAGCGCAACCGTGTCAAGCCCGACCACGACCAGGCCGCCGCGATCAACGAGTCCTCCACCGATGTGCTCGACCGCTGGATCGCCCGCATGATCGACAAGCTCAACGAGGACAAGTTCCTCACCGAGCCGGACACCTCGGCGGTACTCTGCCCGATGGGCGTCCGCGTCACCCACCGCTACCTGGCCGTGCCCGACGAGCCCGCCAGCGACAACACCTTCATGGCCGTGGTCCGCCTCGAAATCGAACACGACGAATTTGAACTCAACCCCTACGCCGGCCCAAGCGTGCCGGAGAAAGTGACCTGACATGGGAGCACAAGACGTCAAGCCGCTGAGCATGCGCCGAAGCATGGTCGGCTTTGTCAAAGAAACCACCGCCGGCACCGCCGTCACTGTCTCGGCCATGATGGTCGGGACCACGGTCTACAACGCCAAGTTCCGCCCTAGCAACTTTTTCGCCGACGGCGAACGCGTCGCCGACGGCATCAGCCACGGCCAGTTCGCCAAGTCCTCGGGCATGCGCAAAGGCACCGGCACCTTCTCAACCGAGGTCCGCCACGGCGACCAGACCATGGCCCTGCTCGAACTGGCAGGCTACGTTCTTTCTACTGACAACGGCCCACCTGTCGAGGTCACGCTCACGCCAAGTTCCAGCTTTAGCGCCCACTCCACCGCCACCTTCCGCAACTGGGAAGACGGCGGCTACCAGGAGATCTACGGCGCCGTCGTCACCGGCGCCCGCCTCCGCCCCCTCACCCCCGGCGGCCGGCTGATGTGGGAGTGGACCATCGAGGGCGTCTGGGGCGGCGACGGCACACAAGCCCTGCCCACCATGGAAGACGTGGACAGCCCCGCACCCGCGATGCGGGCCTCAGGTATCACCCTCACCCTCGGCGGAGGGGCCCTGCCCCAGGTCAGCACCTTCGAGTTGGACCTGGGCCTACAAGGCGAGGACCGCGAGTCGCTCACCGCGACCAACGCCCTCGAACACATGCTCGTCGGCGACCGCCGCCCAAGCCTGACCCTCGACCCGGAAACCCGCCTGATCGCGGACTACGACGGCATCGGCAAGTACGAGTCCGGGCTGCCCGAAGCCCTGGCGATGAGCTTTGCCGACCCCACCGGCAACACCTTTGCCCTCACCGCCGCCGCCGCTCAACGCGACGAACTGGAACGCACCAACCGCGGCAACAAGAGGATCGACCAGCTCCGCATGAACCTCTGCATCACCGAGGCCGGCGACGACGACCTGGTCTTCGTCCGCACCGACGCGCCCTGATCCAGCGTGAAACGGTTCGCCCGAGTCTTTCAATAAATCATCACTTTCTGAAAGAAAACCCGCCATGAATGAAACCAACCCCACCTTTGAAGAAAAGCGACACGCGCTGTGCTGGTGCTGCGGCGGCTGGGAAAACGCCAGCCGGCAAGACATCCAAGCCCGCTGGGGCCAGCTCCCGCCCGCCCGGGCCAAGTCCTACCTGCACCGCTTCGCCAAGCTGCGAAACGGCAGCGACGAAGAAAAAAAACAGGCCGAGTCCTTCATCAAAGCCCTGCCCGCGATGCCCCAGGCGACGCAAAGCAAGACCCCGATCAAGCCAAAGACGACCAAGCCCCTCCAGCCGCCTAAGACGGCGGCGCAAAGTAAGACCCCGATCAAGCCAAAGACGACCAAGCCCCTCCAGCCGCCTAAGGCA
>JBMYUK010000477.1:0-2308 GCA_049605275.1 Phycisphaeraceae bacterium | reverse complement strand
ATAAGGCGCTTCATCGAGCTCGATGATCGTGGCGCTGCCGCCCGCGTTATTGAAGACGTAGCGCTCCGCGTCGATGTCGAACGTCAGCGTAAGCGTGCTGCTCGACGCGCGAGCGCGATGCCGGGCCTTGTTCAAGTCGTCGGTCACGCGCTCGGCCGCGGCGTCGAGTTGCTGCCTCGCCGTCGCCTCGGCAAACCGCGGCAGAGCCATCGCCCCCACCACGCCGACGATGACGACCACCATCACCAGTTCGACAAGGCTAAAGCCCATGTCGCTTCGCGTTTGCCGGCGTGTTGTCGGTTCGAGTCGCATCGTTAAACGAGCCTTAGAAAAAGCCGCCCAGCGTCCTCGCGGACGATCGGGCGGCTTTGGGTTCCATCGAGGTGCCGATCTGCATCGGGGTCAGCCGATGATCCGACGGATCAATAGTCGGTGTAGAGCGTGCCGCTCGCGTCTTCGTCCGTGCCCGTGTTCGGCGTGATCGTGCCGGTGTTTTCGTTATAGACCCAGGCGACGCCGTCGGTTGCCGATGCGCCAAACGCGTTGCCGCCCGCTTCGTCGCCGACTTTGAGATTCGGGATCTTGCGGATGTACGGGCCGTAGATGTGCGTCGTTGTCTTGGTCTCCGAGGTATCGCCGCTCGCGTCGGTGTACTGCGTGAGCTGGTCTTCGATGTCTGTGAGCGTCGGGTACGTGCCCGTGTGCTCGGTCGCGTACAGGTCGATCGCGTTGCGCATCACCGCCAGGTCACCGGCCAACGCGGAGTCGGCCGCACCCTCGGCACCGCGGCTGAGCCTCGGGATCGCGATCGCGCCGATGATCCCGATGATCACTACGACGATCACGAGTTCAATAAGGCTGAAACCACATCGCTTCTGATTCAAAAATCTGCTGTTCATTGTTGCCTCCAAGTCATACCGGGTCTGTTTGGGTCACTGTCCAATACATCCATCGAACGCCCCGGTTCATCTCTTACTTCGACCAGCAAGCACGATGACTTAAATTCAACTAAGTGATTCGGCTTAGTTTTTGTCGATCGTGCCGAGGCGATCCTATAAGACCTTCGCGACACGCATCTCGACGCGGTCCTTCGAGCCCACCGCCTGCCAGACGACGTAGCGCGTGCCGACTTCGATCAGCTCGAAATCGGCCATGACGCCGTTGCCCATCGGGATGCGGATGCGCTGGCCGACGCGCACCGCCTGCGCCGTGTAGCTCCCGCCGGTGACGACCGCCATGAGTTCTTCCTTGCCGTCGATCAGCGAGCGCACCGTGCCGTCGAGCGTTAAGAGCGCGTTCAGTCGCTCGCTCGCGGCCGTCGTCTGGGTCGGCGCCTCGACCCGCGGGACACTGGGGCGCGTCTGCCACTGACTCGGCACGCGAAAAGGGTCCGGCGACGCAACCTGCTCATCGAGGCTCGGTGTCGATTCGCTCGACTGTGCACGAATCAGCCTCTCGGTTAAAGACGCGTACGAAGGCAGCGAGCCGACCTCCGCTTCCGGATCGTCGGCCGACGCCGTCGACGCGCGCGTGTCCTCGACCTCGGCCGCGGCGGGCGCTTCGATAACGAGCACCTCGTCGCTCGCCGAAGCGTTCTCCGGCGGGCCGAGCAGCAAACGGTCCACCGCCAGGCCGCCGAGCCCGACGCACATCACGCCGATCAGCATCTTTCGTTGTTTGGTCATCTCCATCGCATCGCTCCTCACGTCAGATCAAGGCGTCGGTACCCCGGCCGTCGCGCCCTCGCCCGGCAATCCTTCATCGACACGAACCACGTACCAAGCAAGGTCGAGGTCAAACGCAACCTCGCCGCTCGTCGACATCCGCCTGACCTCGAACGCCACGAGTCCGAGGTCACCGCGATCCCGGTGCAACCGACCAAAGAACGCGAGCAAGTCGCCATACCGCCCCTCGCCCGCGAGTTCGATCGGAACGTAGTCGTAATAGGTCAACGCCTTCGGCCGGCCGGCACGCGTCCGCGTGATGGATAGCCGGTATTCCTCCGACCACGACGCGATCGTCGCGAGCAGCGGATTGATCCGCGACGCCGATGACAGGCTGATCGGCTGGTCCTCGAGTTGCTGGCGGATCGCCGCGAGCGATTGCTGCAACCGATCGAGTTCTTCCTGCCGCTCGCTCGCCTCGGTCTCCGCTGCGTCCGCGCGCTGCTGCACCGTCGTCGCCTGCTGGGATTCACTTAATAGCGGACCGAGCCCAAGCACCCATCCCGCGCTCAGCAGCAACGCGCAAAGCGCCCCGCCGCCAAAGTGGATCGGCGTCGCCCCGCCTTCGAAGATGCGATCAAACT
>JBMYUK010000476.1:0-2309 GCA_049605275.1 Phycisphaeraceae bacterium | reverse complement strand
GCGAGGTCTGCGACGTGTCCGCGTCGGGGCTTCGCGTGATCTGCGACGGCAAGCCGCCGGTGGCGATCGGGTCGGAGTTCCCGCTGAGGTTGCGGTTTTCCGACGGCTCGGTCGAGCTTCGAGCGAGCGTGCGCTGGTGTCGGCGTCGCGGCCTGCGTCGGCATGAGATCGGCCTCGCGTTCTTGCGGCTTCGGCCGGGCATGCCGCGCGTGCTCGATTCGATCGCTCGATACGGCCTGGCGTCGGCGGCGCGGGGACTCGACGAACCGCGAAGCGAATCGCATCGATCGACCCGCCACAACGACCCGTGCGCTGAACCACGCGCCGAAGCCGAATTGCCCAACCACTACCGATCGCTCGGCCTCGAACCGGGCACGAGCGCCGCGGCGATCAAAGCGGCCTATCGCCGGCTGGCGGCCAAGCATCACCCCGACCGCAGCGACGCGCCCGACGCGGCCGAGCGTTTCCAGGCGATCGTCGAGGCGTACCGCGTCCTCTCGGACCCCGGCCGACGAGCGACGTACCAGCGGCTCACCGGCTGCTGAGTCGGCTACGCCTTTCGGTCGGCAGCGGCTACACTGCTGCGATGAAATCGACTCTTTACCTCTGCTTGCTCGTCTTCTGTATCGTCGGCTGCGCAACCGATACGACGCGATGCCAAGCGCCGCCCCAATCGGCTTCCGAGACCGAAGCCAGTGCCAGGTTCGAGCCGAAGCACAAGACGCTCAAACCCGTCAAACTCCTCGACGGCAACATGGACCGCTGGGCGTCGATCAACTTCGGCGGCGAGGGCGATGTCGCGTTCAAAGACGGCGCGCTGGAGTTGGACTACGGCAACCCGCTCACCGGCGTGAAGTACACCGGCGACGTCGCCGAGCTCTTCGGCGACGACCTCGAGAACTACATCATCACGTTTCAGGCCCAGCGCGTCGAAGGCGTCGATATGTTCGCGGCGGTCACGTTCCCCGTCGGCAAGGACGGCCACGTCAGCCTCGTCGTCGGCGGATGGGCGGGCGCGATCACCGGCCTCTCGAACCTCGACGGGCTCAACGCCTCAGAAAATAAGACGACGCAGTATCACGCCTTCGAAGACAAGCAGTGGTACACCTTCACGATCGTCGTGACCGACAAGAAGATCATCTGCAAGATGGACGACAAGCTGCTGGTCGATGTGAATCGCGCGGACTACACGGCGTACGACACGCACGGCGCGGTGATTCAGACCAAGCCGTTCGGCTTGTTTAACTACGGCACGTGGGGCCTGATGCGGAACCTGACGGTGACGAAGTTGGATTGAGTCGATCGCGCAATCAATCGGTCAATCAAACAATCAACTCGGCCAGTCGCCGGTGAAGACTTCGGTCGCGGGTCCGGTCATGACGACGGGTCCGGTCTCGTCGGCTTCGGCGTAGCGCCATTCGAGTTCGAGCGGGCCGCCGGGCAGCTGCGCGGTGATCTTGGTCTGCGTGCGGTCGGTCAGGACCCCGGCGACGCAGACGGCGCACGCGCCGGTGCCGCAGGCCAGCGTCGGGCCGCTGCCGCGCTCCCAGTGCAGGACCTTGACGGACGAGTCGTCGACGACCTCGACGAAGTGGATGTTCATGCGTTCGGGGAAGGCGGGGTGGTGTTCGAGGGCCTGGCCCCAGCTGCGCAAGACGTCGCCGGTCTCGTCGCTGACCTCGTCGACGAAGATGACGGCGTGGGGGTTGCCCATGGAGACGAAGGTGGCGTCGAAGCGTTCGGTCGTGCCGGGCACGGAGAGCTTGAAGGTCTGGGGCTGGCCGGTCTCGGTCATCTCTTCGGGGTCGACGGGGACGTCCTTGGGTTCGAGGATGGGGTGTCCCATATCGACGCTGACGGTGCCGACCCTGCCGGTGCTGTCGAGTTCGTAGGCGAGGGAGAGGACGCCGCAGGCGGTCTGGATGCGCATGGGGTTTTGTTCGTGGTGCTCGCCGAGTCGGTGGTCGCGGACCATTTTGCAGACGCAGCGGATGCCGTTGCCGCACATCTGGCCCTCGCTGCCGTCCATGTTGAACATCTGCATGCGTGCGGCGGCGTCGACGCCCTCGTCGGGCGGGTGGATGAGGATGAGCCCGTCCGAGCCGATGCCGAAGTTGCGATTGGAAACGATCTGCGCGAGCCGGGCGGGGTGCTCGACGGTTTGATCGAAGCAGTCGACGTAGACGTAGTCGTTGCCGATGCCGGTCATCTTGATGAATCGCATGGTGTGTCTCGGGTGTCTGAAAAGTCGGGCATTATACGCTGGGCACGACACGAGGCGAGGCGCATCGAGGCGACGGCTCACTGAA
>JBMYUK010000475.1:0-2318 GCA_049605275.1 Phycisphaeraceae bacterium | reverse complement strand
GGCGACGTGTTCGTGTCCATCGTGGTCGTGCAACTGCCCGGGGCCGTGGTCGTGCGAGCAGCGCCCGGTGACCAGGCCCTTGGCGGCGCCGTAGACGATCGGCCCGCCGACGAGGATCGACGCGATCGCCGCGAGCACGTCCGAGTGAAACGTCGTCTCGAACACCACACGCGCCACCGCCGCCGCGATCAACACCGTCGCGCCAAGCAACACCGCGATGATCTGCAGGTCGAGCTTCTGTTCACCGTCGCTGGCGGTCGGCGACAGCCCGCTGACTTCGCAGCAGTTGGTCCCGGGGACGTGGTGATGATCGTGCGCGTGCGAATGATCGTGGGCGTGCGGCGTGGCGGTTGACATGAACAACTCCGAATGGCCAGACAGAAAAGCTGCGGACCAGAAATTGTAGCACGTCGCGGCGTCCCCACGGGTTCGCATCGAATGCTTTTCGCGGCTTTAACCGTCGATTTTAGGCCTCGAGCGGGAACCGGCCGGACGACGAGCCAGCCCCGGCTAATGCCAGAGGCGCGGTCGCCGGGCCGATCTACGCCGCCTTGCGACCGAACAGACGCACCTTCCACGCGCGGCGGGCATATCGGGCCGAGTCCGAAACGTTCCCGGACATCGCCAGGTCGAGTTGCTTGCGACGCAGGCGAGCGAGCACGCGCTGCACGCGGACGGTCGAGGCGGTGGAATGGGCGGTGGCGGTGGTCATGTCGTTCTACCGATCTGCATGGGGCCGACAGCACAGGCTGCCCGGCCGACGGGGGATTGATCCGGCCGATCCGCGGCACGTTGCAATCCCCAGGAATAATAAGACGACCAAACGCTCGATCTATTTCCTATCACGCATCAAAATTCGCAACCCGCCAACAGACTCCGCCCGAAACCCCCTCCCAGGCCCCAACCCGTCCCCGCTCCCAAACCTCGCAACCGCTAAGCTATCCTCGTGGCTACCCAGCGCATCATCACCGCCGACGCCTCCACCCCACAGGACGAGCAATTCAACCTCGCCCTACGCCCGCAGTCCCTCGCCGAATACGTCGGCCAACCCGCACTCACCGAAAAACTATCCATCACCCTCACCGCCTCCAGGCAGCGCGGCGAGGCCATGGAACACGTCCTCCTCCACGGCCCGCCCGGCCTCGGCAAAACCACACTCGCCCACATCATCGCCAACGAAATGGGCACGCACCTCACCGTCACCGCAGGACCCGCACTCACCAAGCCAGGCGACCTCGTCGGCATCCTCACGAAGCTCCAGCCAAGAGACGTCCTCTTCATCGACGAGATCCACCGCCTGCCCATCGCACTCGAAGAGTACCTCTACTCCGCGATGGAAGACTACAAAATCGACGTCCAAATCGACTCCGGCATGCACGCCAAAACCATCACCCTCCCCGTCCAGCCCTTCACCCTCATCGGAGCCACCACCCGCGCCGGACTCATCTCCAGCCCCATGCGATCACGCTTCGGCCTCTCCCACAACCTCGAGTTCTACTCGAACGATGACCTCCTGAGCATTCTCCATCGTAGCGCCAACCTCCTCGATATGAACGTCGAGAAGCCCACTGCCTCGCGCAGCGACGCGGTGGGGTCAAGCGCTCTATCCAGCATCGCCGCCCGATCCCGAGGCACACCGCGCATCGCCAATCGCCTGCTCCGCCGAGTACGCGACTACGCACAGGTCAAGCACAACAACACACTCAACCCAACCGTCATCGACCAAGCCCTCCTACTCGAAGGCGTCGACCCCCTCGGCCTCGACGAACTCGATCGAAAATACCTCCGCTGCATCGCTAAGGTCTACCAAGGCGGACCCGTCGGCCTCGAAGCCGTCGCCGCAACTCTCGGCGACGACGCCGGCACACTCGAACAAGCCGTCGAACCATTCCTCCTCCAAATCGGCTTCCTCGCTAGAACCCGAAAAGGCAGACAACTCACCCAAGCCGCCGCCGAACACCTCGGCCTAAAAATCAAACCCCAAGACGACCCCGAACCCCTCTTCGACTAATCACCACGCCCCCTCTGCACACCATCGAAGCCCACGGCTTCGCGCAGCGACGCCGTGGGGTCCACCCACCACGCACCAACCTCACCCATTAAACCACTCACACCGCCACCCGATCCAACGGCGACCGCACCCCCAGCACCCCCATCCCCTTCTTATCCATCACGTGCAAATAGATCTGCGTCGTCGCCAACAGCTTATGCCCCAATAGCTCCTGCACCGTCCGCACGTCGTACCCATCCTCTAGTAAATGCGTCGCAAACGAGTGCCGCAACGTATGACAACTCACTTTCTTAGACCAGTCCAGCCC
>JBMYUK010000474.1:0-2319 GCA_049605275.1 Phycisphaeraceae bacterium | reverse complement strand
AGGCCCCGATTGTTATCGAGGATAAAGAGCGATTCGTCGTTGCCCTGCCCATTCCCGCCGAGCGTCCGGGCGGTCATCATGGTGAAGGCGGGCTGGGCGATGACCATGTCGGCATGAGCGGCGTTGGGCGCAGCCTGCTGATCGACACGGACAACAAGAATCGCGGTTAGCACAAAGGCCGAGGCGATCAAGCAGAAACAAGCGGCTTGGATGGGTTTCATAATCGTGGCTCCGCGTAGGAGGAATAAATCGAGTCAAAGAAAAAGAATCTGTTGCAGCGGCACTCAGCGCCCGCCGACGTTGCCTCCGTTGTCGAGGTCGTCGCCGGCTTTACGCGTGCCGATGATCTCGACGCGCTTGCTTGCGCTGTTGACCGTGAAGCCAACGAGGTTGCCGGTTCGCGAATCCATGATGTAGACGACCTGCTCGGGGGACTGAGCAGAATCGCCGGAGATCATGAGATAGCTGCCGCCGCCGATCTGCGCGTCGGCACGGGGCAGCGGGCTCGTCGTCAACGCGATCGCTGCGAGCAGCACCACGTTGAGCACAATCAAAACGGACAGAGAGCGATGATTCACGAGAGACCTCCTATCGGGTCGGTTGGGTTCGGCGAGGCGGCGGAGCGATCGGCCGCGGAGTCATCTTGGTGTCAATCCAAATGCGAACGCTTGGGCGTCATCAGGCAGGCCATCGCGACGGCGCCGAGGAAAAAAATGGCGAGCAAAAACGCTTTCCACGCGCCCGACTCCGGCGGAGACTCGACCGGCTCCCGGCCGATCTGCGCCATCGTCGGCATCGACATCGCCAGCACCAGTAAAGACGCCGACACAATCCTTACGGTTACCTTTGAAAACGACTTCTGCATGACAAGATGATACGGCTCGGACGATCCAGCGGCAATCGTCTAATCAGATTACGCCCCGCCGACTCAATCACCAGCCGGTACCATGACCCGATGCTGACTTGGATCGTGTGGCTGATCGGCGGTTATCTCCTGGGGTCGGTGTCGTTTGCGTTGATCCTCGGCCGAGCCAAAGGGATCGACATCCGAGCGCACGGCAGCGGCAACGTCGGCGCGACCAACCTCGGCCGAGCCCTCGGCAAGAAGTGGGGCGTGCTCTGCTTTTTCCTCGACCTGGGCAAAGGGCTCGTACCCGTGCTCGCCTACGGCGCGTGGACCGGACTGATCGCGGATGACGGCGAAGCGATCGACGCGATCGCGATGTTGAAATGGTTGGCGATCGGCGTCGCGGCGGTGCTCGGGCACGTGTTCCCGGTCTTTTTGAAGTTTAAGGGCGGCAAGGGCGTCGCGACGAGCGCGGGGGCGCTGCTCGGCTTCTGGCCGGTGCTCTCGGTCCCGGCCCTCGCGGCAGGCGTCGTGTGGTTCGTCGTGACCAAGGCCACCGCCTACGTCGGGCTGGCCAGCGTCATCGCCGCGGCGGTCTTGCCGTTCTTCGTCGTCGGCTTCGCGCTGCTGCTGGGCTACGGGCTCGATGAGATCGCGGTGTGCGGCGGGGTCAGCGCGCTGCTCGCCGGGCTGGTCATCGTCCGCCATCGCAGCAACCTCGCGCGACTCCGAGCCGGCACCGAAGGCAAGGTCGATTGGGCACAAAAAAACAAATCGACTGAACAGACCCAATAAGACCATTCGATCGAAGCCAACGATCACCCGCATCGTCCGTCAGAACTGCCGAAATGTATCGGGATGTGCGTCAACCTACGACGCGATGTCGCCGTCGCTCGCATCTTCAAAGAGTGCCTCGTACAACGACACGACGCGGTCCGCCTCGGCCCGGCGATCGAACACCGCGAGCGGAACACGCGCCCCCTCGCTCGCGATCGCGAACACCGGCAAGCGCACCTCTCGCTTCTCCCGCAGCATGCCCAGCGACAGCAACAAGCCCAACGGCCCCAGCAGCGCAAACAAGCATCCGAGCAGCGCGACCGCCCCGCCCTCTCGGTCCGTCGACTCCTTGCTGACCACCGTCTCCCGCCGCGTCGACACCCCGCCCGCGCTCAGATCGATCCACTTGCTCGCCACGGGCCAAAACAGCACCTTCCGATACCGCCGCGCGAGCCGCTCGGCAGGGTATAGCCGCAGCGCCCTCGGCGGACGATACATCGCCACCGTCAACACGATCGGGATCAGCGTCAAGATGCCCGCCGCGACCAGCGACGCAGGATCGATCGGCCCGGCGAGGGAGATCACGAACATCAGCCCGAGCAGCAGCCCGATCCCCAACCCGACCGTCGCGCCGAGCGTCTGCAGCCGCTTGCGCTCGCGCGCTTCGACAAAGCCGTCGCTCAATTCGATCCGGG
>JBMYUK010000473.1:0-2335 GCA_049605275.1 Phycisphaeraceae bacterium | reverse complement strand
CGCCTTCGCGTAGGAGTTGCCCCCGCCGGACTGGGCCGCGCGGTTGAGCCAGGAGAAGTAAGCGGTGCGATCGGCGGCGGTCCAGCCGTCGGTCATGTTGCGGAGCATGAACGCGATGCCGAGCTGCACCGACGGCGGGGGATTCTCCTGCATCTTGAGGATCGCGGCACCGTAGCGGTCGTTCTGCGCCGCGAGGTTTAGCCACGGCGGCGTCGGCGTGGTGACGTTGTTCATCAGGTCGAGCGCGAACTTGATGACGGTCGGGTCGTTGAGCGCGACGCGCAGCCGGACGATCTCGGTGTTGATCGGGAGGCTGTCGGAGGGGAGAAAGCCGTTGAGCTTTGTGAGAAGCTCGTCGCGCAACGCGAGGTGCGCGGCGTCGTAGACGCGCTCGCCGTAGGCGTTGCCCTTAATCGTTGCCTTTCGCGCCATGGCGACGGCGACGCTGCGCATCCACGCGAGCTTCTCGAGTTCGGTGTCCGGCTCGGCGGCGAGGAGCACGCCCATCGCCGCGTCGTGCCGATGGCGTGCCAGCGCGAGGCCGGCCTGGATGCGTGTCATCGCGTCTTCCTCGGACTTGGCTTTACCGAGGTAGCGTTCGATCGGTTGATGCTCGAGCGCGACCCGGGCGGCGAAGCGGATGAACCGATCGTCGTGGTTGAGGTGATCCCAGATGAAGTCGATCTTGTCGGCCGGGGCATCGGGCGTGTGCAGCGTCTCGATCTCTTTGCGTAGCTGAGCGAGCTCGGTGAGCGGTTCGACCTCGGGCACGGCCTTGTCGTTGACGCCGAAGTACGAGACGCGGTAGAGCGCTGAGTCGCCTCGGCGGCCGCCGGCGGTGAAGTACATGTTGCCATCGTCGGCGATCGCAACGTCGGTGACCGGCAGGGGCTTACCCATGATGAAGGGCTCGATTTCGCCGGTGTAGGTTGCGCCGTCGGGCTTGAGGTGCGTGGCGTAGATCGTGCCGTAGGTCCAGTCGAGGACGTAGAGGGCGGCCTGATACTTGGTCGGGAAGTCGGCGCCGGTGCCGAAGGTCACGCCGACGGGCGAGCCCGGACCGATATCGACGGCCGCGGGCAGCGAGTCTTCGTAGTAGACCGGCCACTTGCCCGAGCCGTTGCGCCAGCCGAACTCCGAGCCGCTGACGGCGTGGTTGATGCGCGTGGGTCGGTACCAGGGTTGGCCGAGGTCCCATTCCATGTCGGCGTCGTAGGCGAAGATTTCGCCGTTGGGATGGACGTCGATGTCGTACTGGTTGCGGTAGCCGGCGGAGACGAGGGTGACGTCGCCGCCGTCGGGGTTGACGCGGACGATCCAGCCGCCGGGCGCGAGCAGGCCTCGGGCGTGTCCGCGGCCGTCGGGGTTTTGGGGCAGGACGTGGTCTTCGTCCCAGAGGCCGAGTTGCTTGCCGTTCACGAAGTACTCGTCTTTGAAGCCGAGGGGCACGCGGCTGTCGTCGAGTTTCGGGAGCGGGCTCATGTTGCCAGCCACGAGGTAGAGGCCTTCGCCGTCGGGGGTGGGGACGATGGCGTGGGTGCCGTGCTCGCCGCCGCCGAAGATGTTGAGCAAGAGTTCCTTGCTGTCGTAGAGCCCGTCGCCGTCGGTGTCGCTGAGTCGGACCAGGCCGTTTTGTCGCCCGGATTCCATGACGTAGAGCGTGCCGAAGGCGTAGCGCAGGCCTTGGGCGCCGGCGAGTTCGACGGGGTGGGCGATGACTTCGGTTTCGCCGTCGTGGTCGTCGACGGCGGGCGACTTGATCTGAAAGAGCGTGTCGCGGTTTTTCTTGACCTTCTTGCCGTCGACGGTGGTGTTGTACTGTCGGTACTGCGCGGTGACGAAGACGGTGTTGTCCGGACCGGCGCAGATCGCGACCCACGAGCCGTGGGTTTCGGGATCGGTGTCGAAGAGCTTCTCGACGAGGAAGCCGTCCTTGACGGTCAGGCCCTCGGGCGTTCGCGGGTGGTCGGGGCGCTCGGGCTCGGGGAGCATCTTGACTTCGGGCTCGGGTTCCGGCTCGGGCGTTGGGTCGGTGGACTCGCCGGTGTCAGCCGTGCCATCGGGCGCGGTCGAGGTGTCTTCGGTTTCGCCGCCGCCGCAGCCGGGGATCACCAAGAGTGCGGCAATAAGGAGGGCGAGCAGTCGCAGGTCAAGCAGTGCAAAAATCGATCGCTTCATGTGGTCGGTTCTCGTCGAGTGGGGGTACTTCATGCGGGATGTAGACGCCGTATCAATCGGCTTGTTAACATTCAATTATATAAGATAGATATGGATTTTGAATCAGCTGAGCTTGTTGCCTCAGTAGGACCTGAAATAAAAACTGCTTTTGGGACAT
>JBMYUK010000472.1:0-2337 GCA_049605275.1 Phycisphaeraceae bacterium | reverse complement strand
AACACCCAACACCCAACACCCAACACCCAACACCCAACACCCAACTACCGGATCGCCTGGCTCGGGCGGATGTTGCCGGTGTTGATCCAGACTTCTTGCCAGTGGCCGGTGCGGTATTTGCCGTGGCTGAGGAGCGCGTTGAGTGCGTCGATTTTCCGATCGGTGTCGGGTTCGATGGCGCGTTCCTGGCCGGGGGGCAGACCCCAGACGATGTGGCAGGGGACGGGCGCGTCGCTGCCTTGGGGCATGACGAGGGTGTTGATGACCAGTCGGATGCGGTCGCGTTCGTCTCGGAAGTTGACGGCGATGGATTCGATGAAGTCGATGGCGGGGGTTTCTTGGAGGGTGTGGATGAGGGCGAGTGCGGCATCGACCTCGGGGCCTTGCCAGCGGTATTCGCCGTGGTTGTCGCGCGGCCGAAAGTCGGAGTTGACGCCTTCGATGCGGGGCAGGTCGGGGTTGGGGAGGTCGGCGAGGTGCTTGGGGCCGAACATCTGGAAGCCCTGTTCGTCGATGACGTGGTAGCCGTCGGAGGAGGGTTTCCCGGTATTGGCGTTTCGCATGCGGACGATGGCGGCGGGCGTGCGGAAGTCGAGATCGATCTCGACGGTGCCGTCGGGCAGGCGTCGGACCTGTCGGAGTTCTTTGACGAGGTCGCGTTGCTGTCGGAGGAGGTCGGCGGCGTCGGCGAGTCCGGCGCGGTTGAGCGGCTTGTCGCCGATGCGTTGGGCGAGCTCGGCGCGGAGGAGGTTGATCTCCGCGGCGGTCATGAGCGCCGGTTCGTCGGTGAAGCGGATGTCCTCGGCGGTGACGGGCGCGGCGTGGTGGAGGTTGACGTAGGCTTCGAGGCGTTGGGTGCCGAAGTGCCAGGCGAGGGCGAAGGCGAGCAGCCCCCCGGCGACGCCCGCGAACTTCACGCCGAGCAGCGCGCGCTTGGGGTCCCACTGCGGGTCGGCGGACTTCTTTCGGCGGGTGCTTTTCTTCTTCTTCGCTTGCTTGTTGGATAGGAACCAGCCCATGAGATCTCCGTTGGATGCGTCGATGGTTGATATCGGCGAACTGTGATCGATGCCCGCAAGATGGCGCGGGGCGAGGTCGGAGGTTCTAGGGCTTAAGTTTAAGGAGAGCGGCGTTCGTGCCCTTTTCCCGAAACCGAGGGCCTGGCACCGACGGCCTCAGCGCAGCGCCAGCCGGGCGAGGTGGTCGCAAAGGTCCGGGAACTTGATGCCCAGATGTTTCGCGGCCTTGGGCACCAGGGAATGACTGGTGAAGCCGGGCATGGTGTTCGCTTCGAGAATGACGGCGTTGTACTGCTCGTCGACGATGAAGTCGATGCGGGCGAGGTGTTGGCAGCCGAGCGCGTGAAAGGCCCGGCTCGCGGTTTCGGACACCTGTTTCAAACAGGCGCTGGGCATGTCGATGTCGAAGTGGTACTGCGTGTCGTCGCGGGTGTACTTGGCGTCGTAGTCGTAGAACGCCGCGGCGGGCACGATGTGGATCGGCGGGAGGGCGCCCCCGGAATCTGCCAAGGGCAGGGGGGAGTGTTCCAGCGGTTCGATGATGCCCACGGTCAGTTCTTTGCCTTGAACAAAGCGCTCGACCATCAGCCGGTCGTGTTCCTCGAAGAGTTTGGTCACCGCGGCGTCGGCGGCCGCTTCGGTCGGGCACACCGATAGGCCGTAGCTCGAGCCTTCGTCCAGCGCCTTGACGACGCAGGGCGCGGGCAGCGATCGCTTGTCGCCTTTCTCGATCAGTTCCGCCTCGGCCGTGGGCAGGCCCGCGTCCTCGAGCGTTTGCTTGGTCGCCCACTTGTCCATGCACAGCCGGGCCGCCGCCTCTTTGCAGCCGACGTACTTAAAGCCCGCTTCTTCGAGGATCGCCTGCAACGGCCCGCCCTCGCCCCACGGCCCGTGCAGCACGGGGAAGACCACCTGCACGCCGAGTTGTTTTGCGTCGTCCAGGGCCGACAGATCGTCCGGCAGGATGTCGCGTTCGTAGACCGTGTGCCCGGCATCGCGCAGGGCCTGAGCAACCTGCCCGCCGGAGTTCAGCGACACCTCGCGCTCGCGGTCCGGTCCGCCGCGGAGGACAAGGATTTTGAGTGGGGATGGCAAAGTCGTTGAGCGCAATTGGTACGAGAAAGGTCGCCTTGTGGAATCACCCCAGACCGCCTCCTCGGCAAGACCGTCACCCAAGACGGTGGATCAACTTCCCAAGGCTCCTGATTCATCGGTGATCGATCCTTCCGATGCCGAAATTGACTCGTCGTCAATTCCACCTCCGGCACTTCCTCCTCGTCCATGTCCTCCTCCTCACTCGAGGAGTCCTGATTGGAAT
>JBMYUK010000471.1:0-2352 GCA_049605275.1 Phycisphaeraceae bacterium | reverse complement strand
TAGGTCAGCGACAGCGGGTCGGCCTGTTGTCCGTCTTGGGTCGGCGTGACGGGCACCGCGGCGACGCCGGTCGTCTGGCTGCGAAACGCCCACGACTGGCTGACGAGGATGATCGCCAGGCCGAGCACCGCGACGAAGGCGCCGAAGTTATCGATGCGCCAAGGCAGCCGACGCATCGCGCTCCAAAGAACCACGACGGCCAGCAGCCACGCCGTGATCAACAGCGGCCACCACGTCAGCACCGCGTGCTGGGTCGTGTCGAACATCGGCCACTGCCAGACGTATCGCCCGCCGACCCGGACGTGCGCCGCCGCGACGGTTCCAACAACGAACACGCTCAGCGCTCCGATCGTCCACCACGAACTCATCGCGTGCGACAGCCAACGCAGCGGCGCGGGCAGCGAGCGATCCTGTTCGAGCACGCGTTGGTAGTGGGGGTTGGGCATGTTGCTCTGCGTCGTGACGAGACGAAAGCGACATTATAGAAGCAATAGCCGGAGACCTACGGGCTCCGGACGCGAAAGCCGTTGAGTCAGAGCATTAACGGTTGTAATGCCTTCACAACCTGCCTGACTCGCTCGTCCGGAGCCCGTAGGTCTCCGGCTATTTTCGGGGCTCACCTACAACATTTGTCGATGACAGCACCATGTCGATGCCGGTCCAACTTCTTGCCCTTGCCCTCGCCGGTGCGTTGGGCACCCTTGCCCGCTACGGCCTATCCGTCGCTATCGATAGCCGGCTGCTTCATCAGGCCAAGCACCCCATCTACGGCACGCTGCTTGTCAACGCCTTGGGCTGCCTGCTTTTTGGTCTTATCCTCGCTTACCTCACCGCCCGGGCGATGGACGATCACCCGATGCGGCTGATCCTGCTCACCGGATTCATGGGCGCGTTCACGACGTTCTCGACCTACGCCTACCTCACTTCCGATCTCGCGGCCAAACAACAATGGTTCCTCGCCGGCGGCCACCTCGTCGCACACAACGCGATCGGCATCATGCTGTTTATCACCGGCACAGCGATCGGGCACAGACTCGTCGCCTGACGTTGGTTTCCGGGCCTAACCCCTGTACAATGCTGCGTTCTACATAGTGCATCGACATCGCCACGCACGCTCACGAAAAGACCGCCACATGGCCACCGACACCACAACCAACGGCACCGCCGCCAACGCCCGCAACTCCGCCGTCGTCCGCTTCGCAGGCGACTCCGGCGACGGCATGCAACTCGCCGGCACGCAACTGACCGACA
The DNA here is from genome assembly GCA_049605275.1 of Phycisphaeraceae bacterium. Lineage (GTDB taxonomy): Bacteria > Planctomycetota > Phycisphaerae > Phycisphaerales > Phycisphaeraceae > JAHQVV01. Next base: position 1,101 of record JBMYUK010000471.1, on the reverse strand, counting down.
CCTCCGCGATCCTCGGCAACGACGTCGCGACGCTCCCCGATTACCCCGCCGAAATCCGCGCACCCGCCGGCACCGTCGCGGGCGTCTCCGGCTTCCAGGTCAACTTCGCCGCCGAGCAGATCTTCACGCCCGGCGACGTCGTCAACGCGCTCATCGCCATGAACCCCGCCGCCTTCAAAGCCCACATCAACGACGTCGAGCCCGGCGGCATCGTCGTCGTCAACGAGACCGAGTTCAGCAAAACCAACCTCAAGAAAGCAGGCTTCGAACCCGGCTACAACCCGATCGAAGACGAGAAGTACGAGCAGCAGTACAAGCTCTACAAAGTGCCGATCACCAAGCTAAATCAGGAAGCGCTCAAAGACACCGGCATGTCGCCCAAGGACGTGAACCGCTGCAAAAACATGTACGCGCTCGGCATCGTCTACTGGCTGTTTGACCGCTCGCTCGACACGACGATCCGCCACCTCAACGAGACCTTCGCCGTCCGCAAGAATCGGCCCGAGGTCGCCGAGGCGAACATCAAGGCGCTCAAGGCCGGCTACTTCTTCGGCGAGACCGCGGAGATCTTCCCCGTCCGCTACTCCGTCGCCAAAGCCGACATCCCCAAGGGCAAGTACCGCAAGGTCACCGGCAACGAAGCATTGGCGATGGGCCTGATCACCGCGAGCAAGCTCGCCGACAAGTCGTTGCACTATTGCACGTACCCGATCACGCCCGCCTCGGACATCCTGCACTATCTCGCGCCGGCCAAGCACTACGGCGTGAAGACCTTCCAGGCCGAGGACGAAATCGCCGCCATGTGCGCCGCGATCGGCGTCGGCTTCGCGGGGCAACTCGGCGTCACCGGCACGTCCGGCCCCGGGCTCGCGCTCAAGGGCGAAGCGCTCGGCCTGGCCGTCATGACCGAGTTGCCCGTCGTCGTCGTCAACGTCCAGCGCGGCGGACCCTCCACCGGCCTACCCACCAAGACCGAGCAGTCCGACCTTTATCAGGCGGTCTTTGGCCGCAACGCCGACAGCCCGCTGGTCGTACTGGCGTCCAATGGTCCGGGCGACTGTTTCGACACGGCCATCGAGGCCTGCCGACTGGCTGTGCAGT
>JBMYUK010000470.1:0-2357 GCA_049605275.1 Phycisphaeraceae bacterium | reverse complement strand
CCTTCGGCACAACGACATGATCCACATCGCCGACCTGCGCGACGCCGCGCCGCAACGACTGTGTAGCCTCCGGCCATCGAATCGCCTGCCCATCGCAACGCGCGATGGCGGCTATCCGTTGTTTAATGATTCTTCTTGTACAGACATTCATCGCAATCCCTCCGGAAAAAGAAGCTCGGTCAACTCAACCATGCCCGGCTGCGGATACCGCACCAGGCCCAACGTGCTGAGCCGGCTGACGTTCTTGTCAAAACCACTAGACCCCGCCGACACCCCCGCACGATCGGCCAGGTCCTCGCGCGACATCGCCGACAGCTCTTTGAGCAGGATCTCCAGCAACACCGCCTGCGGCCGACTGAGCGCCTTAGACCCCAGCCAACGCTGGTGCAGCTCACGCAAGCTCGGCGGCGACGCTGGCCCGTTCGCCGACCGCCGCCCTTCCCCCGTCAACGACACTCGGCCCTGACTCGGGTACTCGATCAACGCGAGCGTCCGCAGCCCCGACAGGTTCTTCTCAAACCCGGAGGACCGGGGCGACACACCCGCGATCGCCGCGACGATGCTCCGGTTGGCCGAGCCGATGCCCACCGACTCAAACCACGCCAAAGCATCAAGGATCTTCTGCTTAGGCCGGTTCACACCCTCGACGGGCTGCGCGGGGGTGGTAATATTTTGCTGCGGTTTCCCCTGGCTGCCGTGCAGCGTCTTTCGTTCCGAGTAAACCGCGTCGTGCTGAATCGCTCCAGCCTGCGCTAGATTCGTGAGCCCTGCCGCGTGTAGTTCCCCCGGCTCCAGTTTATTAAACCGCTCGCGCCACGCGTCGAGTTCGAGCAGGGCCAGTTCGCCGGCCTTCTGCTTCACCGACTCGATCAATGTCGGCAGCTCGCCGAGCTTGACGTCCACCACCTTGCGGATCCGCTCGCCCGCAGCGACCATCGCCTCGGACACCGCCTGATCCACCCGCCGCCGCACCTCCGCCTCATCAACTTCTGGGGGCGCATCCCCGGCTACTTTTAACTGTCGATCCAGGCGCTGATTCTCTTTCTTGAGCCGCGCGATCACCGCCTCGGCCTCTTCGATCGTCGTAACGTCGTCCTTGTGCCGCTGAGCCAAGTCGGCCAACTCGCCCGCGATTGCCTGGATGTCCGGCGTCGATGGCGGGACCACGGCCAGTGCCGCGTCCTCGTGCGTCGTCTGCACCCGTCCGCCAACAAACTCGTACACCTGCCGCGCTTCAAACGATGGCCCGAAGCCGTACCACGACCCGGTCGGCAGCGTGGTCAGCACCCGACGCCGGGCCGTCGTCATGCCCAGCTCGTCGCCCGCACGCTTCACATCCACGTCCAGCGTCGTCCCGCCGATCAGCCGGTTCTTCAACTCGGCCGCGACGTCGTTATGAAACTTACTGATCCGCTGCGTCGCCGCGATCAGGCAGAGCTTGCGCTTCCGGCCACGGCTGGACAGGTCGGCCATCGCCTCCAGGGACTCGCACTTGTCCGACTGAGCCGCAAACTTATGGGCCTCATCGACCAGCACGATCGCCGGCTGCCGCTTCTTCGCCGACACCGACATCAGCCCCTCGATATACCGGCGGACAAACCCGCGTCGCTGATGCAACGGCAACTCACTGAGGTCCAAGACCGCCGAGACGTTGTTCTCGTTGAGCCGCTTGGCCAACGCTGCCGCCGTGTTGACATCGGCGGGCACATCGACCGCCTGGCCATGGCCGACCAGCAACATCGGGTGCAGCTCACGCAGCGTCGCGTACTCGCCCTCGGGGTCGATCACGATGACCGGGACATGATGGCCGGCCTGCTCGACAATCAGCCGGGCGAGGTAGCTCTTGCCACTGCCCGAAGCGCCCTGGATCAAGGCTCGCGATCGCATGAGCGAATCGAGATCAAGATTGATCGGCTGATCGTTCTCGTCCTGGCCGAGGTTTATGGTGTGCGTGCCGGTCATGCGCCACCGCCAGTCTTCTCGCGGGCGACTAGCATCGCGTCGGCGATTGCGTAGGACTGTCGGGCCACCCCGTCCGGCTCAATCCACTTCCCGCCGCCGGGCTGCTCTAGAGGGTCAAGTGGTGACCGTCGCGGACCAGAACCGAATCCAGCATCAGCAGCAAGCATTCCAGCCATCGCCTTGGCCGCGAAGTAGTCGCGGAGGGACATGCCCTCCGGTCCTAATTCTCTGCTTGATGGAAACGCGGGCGGGTTGTTGGGTGTCTTGTCGCTCATTTGATTTCCTTTGCTTGCTGCTTTGCCATCACGTCAATCGCCCACGCGCGCAGCCGGCTGTCGGGGGTCGGCACGGCGATCGGAACGCCGGCCAGGTCGGGCCGCTGCGCGTCCATCAGC
>JBMYUK010000469.1:0-2362 GCA_049605275.1 Phycisphaeraceae bacterium | reverse complement strand
TCGGCAGCACGATGCGGAATACGGCTCCGCTGTCCCCGGCCCGCTCGTTCGATTCCTCGAGCTTAAGCGTCCCGCCGACCGACTCGACCAGGCCCTTGCAGATGCTCAGCCCAAGACCGCTGCCCGACGTTGCCTCGCTCGCCCCGCCAGCTCGCGGCTCGCGATTGAACGGCTCGAACAGCCCGCCCCGCCTCTCCGCCGCGATGCCCGGCCCCGTGTCGCTCACCCTCAGCGTCAACGCGCCCCCCGCCGCCTCTGCAACGACCCGTATCGATTTGCGACCGCCCCACTCATCCATGGCGTTCCGAGCGTTGTTGACGAGGTTGATCAGCACCTGCTGCAACGCGAGTTCGTCGATGGCGACGCGTACATCCGGGACGTCGGCCGAGGCGTCGATCCCGTCGTGCTGCAGCATCGGCGTCAGGTACTCGAGCGTTTTTCGGACGCTTGCCCCGGCCGAGCAGGTCGCCGAGGACCTCGGCCTCGCATCAATCACCAGGCCCAGCGTCGCGTCGGCGAGCCGCGACGCCTTGGCCGCGCCCTCTTTGGCGATCGTCAACGCTCGGCTGGTCAAGCGCGCGTTGCCGGGGTCCGACATCGCTAATTGGGCGTAGCTGCCGATCGGCGTCAGGAGATTATTGATTTCGTGCGCCAGGCAAGCGGCGAGTTGGCCGAGCTCGCTCAGCCGATTTTCGTGCGACAACTGCTCGCGCAACGCGTCGATCTCTTGTTGCAGGCGTTCGATCTCGCCGAGCGTCTGGTCGAGCAGATCCGCCTTAGCAGAGAAGGATTGGGATGGCGAACGCTGTTCATCCACGCGGGCAGCTCTCTCTTAGACAGGAATATAGCGCTCATCGTCTCGAATCCGTTGCCGGGTTAGGGCTGATCCCAGTTGCGGCGCGGTTTCAGTTGCCCGGTCCGATAGGCCACGTCCGATAAACCATTGAATCGATCATGCGTGATCCGATCCATATCCGCGTGCGGTCGCTGGCGTCGCCGGCGTCAGAGGTTTGGGCGGAAGCTGAAGCGGGTTCGTCCGCCCGGGCGTGGCCCGGCGGCTACCGATCATCGACGATGCGATGTCTGCCTGGATGCTTATATCACTCGTTCAGCCGGCCTCGTCCCCAACCTTCACTCTTTGCCCGACGCGTGTCGCTTAACGACCTTCGAAGCGAATACGCCCGTACGCTGCCTGGTTCCACGTGGAACGCCTGGCAAGGCTGGTCAAACAACGACACACTTGCTCGTGTTCCACGTGGAACCTTGCGTCAATACGACGCCGGTTGTATGTTGAACGAGCAAGAACCACAGGCAAGGAGGCCGCTATGCCCGCAAAGAAGAATCGTCCCTCTCGTCTCGGCCGCGGGCTCAGCTCGCTGATGGCTACGCCCGTCGAAGTCGCCCCACCGACGGCACCTGCACCGGCAGAAACCGTCGATTCAGCCAACCGGCAAAAAGACACGACGCATCAAAGCCCGACCCCGCAATCCAACGCGACGCAACCCGCCGGGACCCAGAACCCGACCAACGAACACGGGCTGCATCGAATCCACGTGGAATCGATCGAGCCGAATCGCCATCAACCCCGGCAGCGCTTCGACCCCTCGCGGATCAAGGCCCTGTCGGAATCGATCGCCAGCGAAGGGATGATGCAACCCGTCGTCGTCCGCCCGATCGCGGACTCGGGCGATCGCTACGAGTTGGTCGCCGGGGAGCGTCGCTGGCGAGCTGCGCAGCAGGCCGGGCTGGAACATGTGCCCGCCCTGGTCCGCGAGATCGACGACGAGAAGGCGGCAGAGTGGGCACTCATCGAGAACCTGTAGCGGGAAGACCTCAACGCGATGGAGAAAGCCGAGGCCTTTCAACACCTCGGCGACACGTTCGCCCTGTCTCACAGCCAGATCGCCGAGCGCGTCGGCCTCGATCGCTCTACCGTATCTAACCTCATGCGTCTGTTGGACTTATCGGACTTTGTGCGAGATCTGGTGCGCGAGCAGGTCTTGTCGATGGGTCAGGCCCGCGCGATCGCCGGGCTCGGCGAGGCGGCCCAGCAGCGGGCCCTAGCCGAGCGCGCGGTTCGGGAAGGGCTGTCGGTACGCCAAGTCGAGGCGGAGGCCCGTCGGCTTCAGCAGCCAGCGGCCGCGCGGGGTGAATCGAGTTCAGCGTCGACCTCGCCGGTGCTCAGCGATCTTGAGAAGCAGATCGGCCAGCAACTGGGGACCCGAGTCAAGATCAAAGCGGGGCGTAAGAAGGGGGCCGGCACCCTGGCGATCGACTTCTACTCGCTCGATGAGTTCGACGCGCTGCTCGCCCGCCTCGACGTCAAAGCGGAGTGAGCCGGCTCACCAACACACCAGCGGCA